>JAJEIJ010000049.1:0-263626 GCA_022827725.1 Acidimicrobiia bacterium | reverse complement strand
AGGCCAGCACGATCTTGTTCAGTTCCTGGTTCACAAGCTCTCCTCTAAGGGGGCGGATTCCGCCGGATCGGTGAGTCCGGCCAGCGAGCGGAAGAAGTCGGCCACCGCACCGCCGCCGGCTTGCTCGGTGGCCACCACCAGCACGGTGTCGTCACCGGCCACGGTGCCCAGTACGCCGCTTACTGGGGAGCGGTCGATGGCCGAGCCGACCACATGGGCCGACCCCGGCGGGGTGTTCAGCACCACCAGGTTCCCGGAGCTGCCCACGGCAACTACCCACTCCCCCAGCACCCGCCGGAGGTGGTCGTCGGGGGCGATCTGCTCAGAGGGCAGCTCGGGGATGGCGTACACCGACCCGCCGCCGGTGGGGACTTTGACCGCGCCGAGGTCGTCGAGGTCGCGCGACACGGTGGCCTGAGTGACAGCCACTCCCTGAGCAGTCAAGAGTTCCACCAGGTGATCCTGGCTGGACACCGACTCCTGCCGAAGGATCTGGGCGATCCGGTGCTGGCGCTGGTTCTTCCCCAATCTCATGACGCCTCCAACAAGAACGCGAGCAGGCCGCGGGCGGCGTGCATCCGGTTCTCGGCCTGTTGCCATATCCGGCTCTGCTGGCCGTAGAGGACCTCAGGGGTGACTTCGAGTCCGGGGCGGGCGGGCAGGCAGTGCAAGAAGATGGCGTCGGGGGCGGCCTGACCCATTAGCGCCTCGTCGACGGTGTAGCTGGCGAAGGCGTCCATCTTCTCTGAGGACTGCTTCTCTTCGCCCATCGAGACCCACACGTCGGTGTACACCACATGGGCATCGGCCACTGCCTCAGCCGGGTCGTCGATGATCTCCGCGGCGCCGCCGGTAGCGGAGATGCGATCCAGATCAGCGCTACTGAGCCGGTAGCCGGGCGGGCCGGAAATGACGAACTCCGCACCGGCCATGCCGGCTGCGATGGCCAGCGACCGGGACACGTTGTTGGCATCGCCCACGAAGGTGATGCGGCGCCCGCTGACCTCCCCGAACGCCTGCTTGACGGTCAGCAGATCGCCCAGCGCCTGCAAGGGGTGGGCCTGGTCGCTCAGCATGTTGACCACCGGCACCGGACTGACTGCGACCATGCGCGTCAGCAGGTTGTGATCGAACACCCGGGCGCCGATGGCCGCGTGGTAGCAGGCCAGGGTGCGGACAACGTCTTCGGCCGACTCCCGGTTGTCGATATCAACCTCGCCCTTGGCCACCGACACTGGGTGGCCACCAAGCTGCACCACGGCCATCTCCATGGAGTGGCGGGTCCGGGCTGAGGGCTTCTCAAACAGCAGGGCCATGCCCTTGCCGTCCAGGGCTTGGGGTGGAGACGGATCGTCAGCCAGGTCCAGAACTTCAACTAGCTCTGCTGGGCTGAGGTCATCGACCTCGAGGAGGTGGCGGGGGGGCTTCATGACTTCAGTACCTGGTCGAGCACGGCCACGCCGTGGGCTATCTCGTCTTCGCTGATGATGAGGGGCGGCGCGATCCGCAGTGAGGTGGCCCCGGCGGTGCCCAACACCAGGCCGGCAGCCATTCCCGCGGTCACCACCTCGCCAGCCGACCGTTCTCCAGCCAACTCCACGCCCAGCAACAGGCCCCGACCTCGCACGCTGTCAACGCCGTCGAGCGCCTCCACGGCGGACCGCATTGTCTCCCCGGCGGCCGCGGCCTTTGCCGGCAGATCCAGTTCCTCCATCACTCCCAGGGTGGCCTTGGCCGCCGACGCAGCCAAGGGCTGCCCGCCGAACGTGGTGGCGTGGTCGCCGGGCTTGAAAGCGGCGGCAACCTCTTCCCGTGCCCAGCAGGCCCCGATGGGCATGCCATTGCCCAGCGCCTTGGCCATGGTCACCACGTCGGGCTCGACGCCGTCGTGGTGGTGGGCGAACCAGCGCCCGGTACGGGCCAGGCCGGTCTGCACCTCGTCGAGCATGAATAGCAGGCTCCGGTCGTCGCACAGCTCGCGTACCGCTTGGAGGTAGCCATCAGACGGAACGTTGATGCCTCCCTCGCCCTGGATGGGCTCCAGCAGCACCGCGGCGGTGGTGTCGTCGATGGCCTTCTCCAGCTCGGCAATGTCGTCCCAGGGCACATGGCGGAATCCCTCGGGCAGGGGCTGGAAGGCCTCATGCTTCTCGGCTTGGCCGGTGGCGTGCAGCGTGGCCAGCGTGCGGCCATGGAATGAGCGGCCCGCGCTGATCACGGTGTAGCGGCCGGGTCCGCCCCATTTGCGGGCCAGTTTGATGGCGCACTCATTGGACTCGGCCCCGCTGTTGGCGAAGAACACCTGGCCAGGCGACCCGCCGACCAGCCGGTCAATGGTACGGGCCACGTGCATCTGGGGCTCGGTGGCGTACAGGTTGGACACGTGGCACAGGGTGCGGGCCTGCTCGGCCACCGCTTCGGCCACTTTGGGGTGGGCGTGACCGAGGCTGCACACCGCAATGCCGCTGAGAAAGTCCAAATAGCGGGTGCCGTCGCGGTCCCAAAGCCAGCAGCCCTCCCCCCGCACGAACATGACCGGCGGCGGCCCGTAGGTGGGCATGAGCGGGCAGGGTCCGGCGTCGACTCCTACCGCATCGGTGTGAGTGCTCATGGGGTGGCCTCCTGATCGGCGGAGTCGGGATAGACCATGGTGCCCACCCCGGAATCGGTGAACAGCTCCAGCAGCAGCACGTGGGGGGTGGTGCCGTTCACCATGTGGGCCGAGGCCACGCCGTGGCGTACCGCGTGAATGGCCGCGGTGGCCTTGGGGATCATGCCCCCAGCCAAGTCCCCGGCGGCGATCATGGCGTCCAGATCAGAGGCGGTGGTCACGCTGATGAGGGTGGACGGATCGCCGGGATCGGCGTACAGGCCCTCGACATCAGTGAGGAACACGGCTTTGGCCGCCCCCAGGGCGCCGGCCAGGATCCCGGCCACGGTGTCGGCGTTGATGTTGAGCGCCTGGCCGGTGGCGTCGGAGCCGATGGTGGACACCACCGGAATAAGACTCTCATCCAGCAGCCGGTCGATGATGGCGGTGTTGACGGTATCCACCGTGCCGACATAGCCCAGCTCGGGATTCTCGGCCCGGGCCTGGATCAACCCGGCGTCCTCTCCGGACACGCCGACTGCGAGGGGACCGTGGACGTTTATGGCCGAGACGATGTCGCGGTTGACCCGGCCCACCAGCACCATGCGGGCGATGTCCAGCGTCTCGGCGTCGGTCACCCGCAGCCCGTCTACAAAGCGGGGTTCCAAACCGAGCCGCTCCATCATCTCGCCGATCTGCGGGCCGCCGCCGTGTACCACCACGGGGCGGATGCCCACCGATTGCATGAGCACAATGTCGGCTGCGAACCCGGCCAGGTGGTCGCTGTCCATGGCGCTGCCGCCGTATTTCACCACCACAGTCGAGCCCGAGAACCTCTGGATGTAGGGCAGGGCTTGGGTGAGGACAGCCGCGGTGTCTTCAGCTTTGAAGCTCATGACGTTCCCATGTTCTCGTCGATGTAGGCGTGGGTGAGGTCGGTGGTGATGATCCGGGCCGAGCCGTCACCCATACCAAGGTCCACGTGGAGGTCTAGCCGCCGGCCGGTCATGTACTCGGCCAGCTCGGGGGGATGGGCCGGTTCGCCGTTCTGGTAGACCACATGGGGGCCGTAGGCGATGGTGAGTTTGGTGTGGTCGAAGGCCACTCCCGCTGCGCCCATCTCCGAAGCGATGCGGCCCCAGTAGGGGTCTTGGCCGTACCAGGAGCATTTCACGAGTTGGCAGTTGGCGGTGTCACGGGCGGCTTTGGCCGCTTCGGCATCGGAGGCCGCCCCTGTGACCCGGAGGAACACCGTTTTGGTGGAGCCTTCGGCGTCGTCGGCCATCTGGAGGGCCAAGCTCTCGCAGGCATCGGCGATGGCCTGGGTAAGGGAGTCGGGATCGACCGGGCCGGCCTGGCCGTTGGCCAAGATCAGCACGGTGTCGTTGGTGGACTCGGCGCCATCAACGGTCAGGGTGTTGAACGTGCCCGCCACTCCGGCTCTGAGCGCCTGCTGGAGGGACTCGGGGTCGGCCGCCGCGTCGGTGACCAGTACGGCCAGCATGGTGGCCATGTTGGGCTCCAGCATGGCGGCGCCCTTGGCGATACCTCCGACGATGAAGCCGTCGCCGGCGACAACCACCTGTTTGGGGACGGTATCGGTGGTCATGATGGCCTCGGCCGCCTGGGGACCGCCTTCGGCGGTTTGGGCGGCAGCCGCGGCGGTAATCCCCGCCGACACGGCGTCCATGGGAAGTGCGTAGCCGATCAGGCCCGTGGAGCAAACCAGCACATCCTCGGGGGCCACTCCGAGGGCAGCGGCAGTCTCCTTGCACATCTGGTGGGCGTCGGCCATGCCCTGCGCCCCGGTGGCCGCATTGGCATTGCCGCTGTTGAGGACCACCGCAGCGGCCTTGCCGCCCGTGGTGGCCAGATGCTCCCGGCACACCAGCACTGGGGCCGCGGTCATCCTGTTGGAGGTGAAAACCCCGGCCGCGCTGACGGCGGCGCCGTCGGCGGTGGCCACGATGGCGAGGTCGGGCTTGCCGCTGGGCTTGATGCCGCAGGTCACCCCCGCGGCGGTGAACCCGGGGACTTCGGTCACACTCATGGGTACACCCCCACCGCGGTCAGCCCGGTGGCTTCGTCGAGTCCGCTGATGATGTTGGCGCACTGCACGGCCTGTCCGGCCGCCCCCTTCACCAAGTTGTCGATGGCGCACAGCGCCACCACGGTCTGCGTGCGGGCGTCGTAGCGGACGGTGAGATGGGCGGCGTTGGAGCCCAGCGTGGCCTTGGTAGACGGCGGACGCTCGGACACAACGATGAACGGCTCGTCGGCGTAGAACTCGGCCAACCCCGCGAGCACTGCTTCGCTGGAGGTCTCCCCCGTCGGCTTGGCGTAGCAGGTGGCCAGGATTCCCCGATTCATCGGTGCCAGATGGGGGGTGAACAGCACCGATGCGCCGGCGGCCTGTTCGATCTCCGGAGTGTGGCGGTGGTCGAGCAGCCCATAGGCAGTGAAGTCCTCATCGACCGCGCAGAACGTGGTGTGGGCTTTGGGGGGCCGACCCGCGCCGGAAACACCACTGGCCGCGTCCACGATGACCCCATCGGCCTGGATGAGGCCCAAGCGGACCAAAGGAGCCACCGCAAGCGCCGCAGCAGTGGGATAGCAGCCCGGTACGGCCACCGCGGTAGCACCCGCCAACTCATCTCTGAACAGCTCTGGCAGGCCGTAAGCGAACTGGCCGAGAAGCTCGGGGGCAAGATGAGGCTCCCCGTACCATTGCTCGTATTCCCCGGCGTCGTTCAGCCGGAAGTCGGCAGCTAGATCGACGGCGACCTTGCCTCGATCCAGAATGTCGGCAGCCATGGCCATGGACTGGCCATGGGGCAGCGCCAAAAACACCAGTCCGACATCGTCGAGAAGCTCAGGGTCGTATTTCACAAACTCCTGGTCGGTACCAATGGCGGCCAAGTGAGGATAGAGGTCAGCGACCGGCTGCCCCGCCTGGGTGTCGCCGGTCACAAAGCGCACGTCGAAGCCAGGATGCTGAGCCAGGAGCCGCATCAACTCCGCGCCCACATATCCCGACGCCCCAATGATCCCAATGGGGACTTTTTCTCCCATAGGTACAATTATGCATAATTATGAATAAATATTCAAGTCAATTGCAGTGGAAGTTCAGCCGCGGAGGGAGGCGTTGTGGGTGTTGGTGACGGCGTCGATGCAGGATTGGCGGGCTTGGGCTACCTCGGCGTCGTTGAGGGTGCGGTCGGGGGCTTCAAAGCGGAGGGTGAAGGCCAGGCTGCGTTGGCCTTCTCCGAGTTGGTCGGAGCGGAAGACGTCGAAAAGGGCGACGGAGGCCAGCAGCTCGCCTCCGGCCTCGGCGATTGTGGCGGATACCTCGTCGGCCGACACCTCGTCGGGAACGGTGAAGGCCAGATCCACGTCGCTGGACGGGTAGCGGCTGGGGGCTCGATACGGGGCCAAGGCTCGATCGGCTGCCAGCAGCGCACCGAGGTCCACCTCTAGCCAGGCCACCCGCTCATCGATCTCATAGGCATCCAGCACCTGGGGGTCGATCTCGCCCAGCGCGCCGACCGGCTGGCCGTCGGCCAGCACTTGGCCCGACCGGCCGGGATGAAGGCCGTCTACTGGGCCGTTGACCACGCCGGGGCGGGTCACGGTCAAATGACGGGCCAGGCGGCGCCACAGTGTGGTGGCTGCGGTGGCCTCTTGACCGGCCAGGATCACGGCGAGGTGCTCATGCTCATCGGGGAGATCCTCTCCCCCGCCGGGATTCACCCGGCCAATCTCGAACAGCGACACCCCAGTTGTGCGCCGGGCGGCGTTGTAGGCCAATGCCTTCAACAGACCGGGGCGCAGCGAGGTCCGCATTATGGATTCCTCGGCCACTAGGGGGTTGGTCACAGTGATGCCGTCGTCGCCGAGGCCGGCTCGGGCCAGATCACCTGGGGCCAAGAAGGGCAAGGGCATGGCTTCGCTGATCCCCATACCAGTGAGCAGTTCCCGGACCCGGCGGCGGTCTTGTTGCGGGGGGGTGAGCGCGCCAGCCTGCTCGGTCACCGGGACAGTGCGGGCGATCTTGGAGAAGCCGTGGAGCCGACCCACTTCCTCGATCACATCGATCTCGGTGGCCGAATCCAGCCGCCAGGACGGGATGTTGACGTTGAAGTCCTGGCCGTCTTCTCCCGAATCGCAGGCAAAGCCGATGGGCTCGAGCAGGGCGATCATCTGGTCAGTGCTTAGATCGGTTCCCAAGATGGAATTAACCCGCGGCGATCGGACTCGAACGGGGATGGGCTCCGGGCGATTGCCGGTGGCGTCGATCATGCCGGGTGCAGTGGTAGACCCGAGGGCGGCGGCCAGCTCGGCGAAGCGGTCCAGCGCTATGGGGATGATGTCGGGGTCGGCCCCCCGTTCGAATCGGGCTGAAGCCTCGCTGCGCAGGCCCAGTCGGCGGGCAGTGCGGGCGATGGTCATGGGATCCCACCACGCGGCTTCCAGCAGCACCGAGCGGGTATCAGCGGAGATCTCGGTGGAGGCCCCGCCCATAACCCCGGCCAGGCCGATGGCCTCGTCATCGCGGTTGACGATCACCCCGTCGTAGGTAGTGAGAACTCGCGCCGTGCCGTCCAAAGTGGTCAACTCTTCGCCCCGATGGGCCATGCGCACCCCCAGCTCCCCGCCGGGTACGAGGTCGAGGTCGTAGGTGTGGTTGGGCTGGCCCAGCTCGAACATCACGTAGTTGGACAGGTCGACCACCGCGTTGATGGGCCGCTGCCCCACTGCCAACAACCGGTTGGCCAGCCATCGGGGCGACGCTCCTGAGGGCACATTGTCGAGCACTCGTACCCCAAAGCGCTGGCAGAAGTCCGGGGCGGCGATGCTCACCGACGCCCGCTCGGCCGCAGGCGTTCCGGTCTCATCGACATCGGGGACAGCGACCGAGAAGGGCACTCCCAGCCGGGCGGCCAGGTCGCGGGCCACGCCCATCACCGACATGGCGTCGGGGCGGTTGGGGTTCACCTCCAGGTCGAACAACACGTCGGGGTGGATGCCCAGCGCCTCGGCCAGAGGGACTCCCAACGACAGGCCCTGTTCCAAGATCAAGATGCCCTCGTGGTCGTCGCCCATGCCGATCTCGGCCCCCGAGCACAGCATTCCGTTGCTCCACTCGCCCCGCATTTTGCGTCTGGCGATCTCGATGCCGTTGGGCATGGTGGTGCCTACAGTGGCCAGCGGGACCAAATCACCCACCGCCATGTTGAAGGCCCCGCAGCACACTTGGAGGGCCTCGCCGTCGCCGGCGTCCACGTCCACCAGATGAATGCGGTCGGCATCGGGGTGGGGCCGGGTGGCCAGCACTTCGGCGATCACGATGCCGTCCAGCCCCCGACCCACGTGGGACAGCTCCTCCACCGCGAGGCCCAAGTCGGCTAGGACTTCAGCCAACTGCTCGGGGTCGCCGTCGATGTCGGGGGCAAACTCCCGCAGCCAGCTCAACAGCACCTTCATCGCGCTGATGCCTCAGACATTCGGGAGTGGCATCCCATCAGAACTGCCCCAGGAAGCGGATGTCGTTGGTCCACAGCTCGCGCAGGTCGTCTATGCCGAACCGGATGAGGGCCAGGCGGTCGATGCCGAAACCGAAGGCGAATCCCTGCCACTGCTCGGGGTCGATGCCGCAGGCCTCGAACACGTTGGGGTGCACCATGCCGCAGCCCCCCAGCTCCAGCCAGGTGCCGTCGGGGCGCTGAATGTCGAACTCGGCCGACGGCTCGGTGAACGGGAAATAGGAGGGCCGCAGCCGAGAGGAGAAGCCCGGGCCGAAGTAGGCGGCAGTGAACGCCTCGATGGTCCCGGCCAGGTCGCCCAGAGTGGTGTGGCGATCCACCACCAGACCCTCGATCTGGTGGAACACCGGCATGTGGGTGGCATCGGCGGTGTCCTGGCGGAAGCACCGGCCGGGGGCCACCACATAGACGGGGGGCTCCTGGTTCTCCATCACCCGGGCCTGCACCGGGGAGGTGTGGGTGCGCAGCAGGGTGGTCCCCGGCTCGCCGTAGTCCACGTACAGGGTGTCGTACATATCCCGGGCCGGGTGCCCGAGGGGGAAGTTCAGGGCGCCGAAGTTGTACCACTCGCTCTCGATCTCGGGACCTTCGGCCACCCGATACCCCATGCCCACGAACACATCCTCCAGCTCCTGCCAGGTTTGGGTGATCACGTGGAGATGGCCGCTGGCGGGCTGCTCGACAACCTCGGTGAGATCAAGCCGCTCGGCCGCCAGCTTCTCGGCCCGGGCGGCGGCCGCCAGCTCGGCCTCTCGGGCGCTAAGGATCTCGTCGATGGCCGCTTTGGCCGCGTTCAGGGCCTGTCCGGCCTGCTTCCGGGCGTCGGGCTCCATATTGCCCAAGGCCTTGCGAGCCGCCACCAGCGGAGAGCGCTTGCCGGTCATCGCGGTCCGCACCGCGCTCAGTTCATCGAGGGTGGTCGCGGCCGCCGCCTGCCGTTCGGCCTCGACCACCAATTGTTCTGGCTCAGCCATCGGACTCCACTATGACAACCCTTGTCCTTCAACACCGCATCAAATGGGCTCGATGCGATCTGCCAATTCTCCCTCAGAGCCGAGTCGGGTTTGGGTCAATTTTCCTCCTAAGGTTCTGGCATGGATTCAGGAGATTTGCTGGTTCGCGGGGGGACGGTGGTGGACGGCACCGGCGCTCCCTCCTATGAGGCCGACGTGAGGGTGCGCTCGGGAAAGATCGCCGAAGTGGGCCCGGGACTTCGACCCGACGGCGAGCCGGAGATCGATGCCGGCGGCGCATTGGTGACGCCGGGGTTCATCGAGCCCCACACCCACTACGACGGATCGCTGTGGTGGGACCCCCACATCGACCCCATGCCGTCGCACGGCACCACCAGCGTGGTGCTGGCCAACTGCGGGCTGGGCCTGGCCCCGCTGAGGGAGGCCGACCGCAACCAGCTCATCGAGCTCATGTGCTTCATCGAAGACCTTCCCACCGACGCCTTCGAGACGGCCATCCCGTGGACGTGGGAGACCTGGCCGGAATACCAGGCCGCCAATGACGAGCACCCGACAGCGCTCAACGTGGCCGCCTTCTTCCCCCACCAGACCTTGAGGATGTGGGTGATGGGCGCTGAGGCGTGGGAGCGGGCCGCCACCGAAGCCGAGCGCGCCGAGATGGCCCAGATGCTCGATGAGGGTCTGGCCGCCGGGGCCTTCGGGCTGTCGACCTCGCTGATGGACTTAGACCGCCACAACCGGCTGGTGCCCAGCCGCATGGCCGACGACCAGGAGTGGGGCGACCTGCTCGATGTGGTGGCCGCCCATCCCGGCGCCACCTTCCAGTTCGTGCCCCGGGCATTCGAGTTCGAGCACTTCCCCGGCGACATGGAGCGCATGGCCGCGCTGTGCCGGGATCGGGGTATCCGGGCCAACTGGGGCGGCTTCTTCGCCCAAGAGAACCGGGCCAAGGAGCGCCAGATCTCCTTGGAATTGGTCGATCAGCTCAACGCCGAGGGCGGCCAGATCGCCACGCTGTACTCAGTGCGGCCCAGCTATGTGAACTTGCACTTCGAGCGTTCGATCATGTGGAGCGGGGTGGAAGCGTGGCACGAGCTGTGCAACGTGGACGGCGACGAGGCCAAGATGGCCATGCTGCGAGACGAAGGCTGGCGGGAGCGGGCCCGTCACGACTGGGACGCCTGCACTTACACCCTGGCCCCCATCAACCGCCCCCACATGATCCTGCTGGCCTCCGACGAGCCCCGCAACGCCGAGTGGGCTGGACGCTCCATCGCCGATCTGGCCGACGCCCGGGGAGTACACCTGTCGGACGCGGTGGCCGACTGGCTGCTGGACAACAACATGGGCACCCACCTCAAAACCCAGCCCCAGCCGGTGGACAACGAGACGCTGGCCGCCATGGCCCGCTCGCCGCTGACGGTGAACGGAGCGTCGGATGCCGGTGCGCACATTCAAATGTTCGTCGGGGCGGGCGACGCCACATTTTTCTTGACCGAGATGGTGCGCGAGCTGGGGCTGCTCACCGTCGAGGAGGCGGTGCACTCGGTGACCGGCAAGCAGGCTGCATTCTTCGGCATTTCCGGCCGGGGTGCCGTGGCCGAGGGCATGGCTGCCGATTTGGCCGTGTTCGCCCTCGACGAAATCAATCTGGGCGACGAGGTCCGAGTCGACGACCTCCCCACCGGCAGCTGGCGCTACAGCCGCAAGCCGGCCGGCTATCGGGCCACCGTGGTCAACGGCGTTCCCACCTGGGCCGACGACCGATCCACCGGCGCGCTCCCCGGCGAGTTTCTGCGCAACGGGGCAGCTGGCTAGCTGTCGCTGTTCTGAACGTCCTGGCGCAGTTCGGCCAGATACAGCGCCCGAGTGGCCAGCACTTCGCGGGCCTCATTGGCCATGTCATCGTAGAAGTGCTCCCGGTAGGCCTTGTCGACAATGGTCGACACTGCGAACTGGAGGGCAGACAGCGTCGCGATGAAGCCCGAAACCGCCAGCAGCTCCCAAGTGAGCACCAGCTCATTGCCGAACAAGCCGAAGCGGGCCAGGGGATCCAGCCCGTCCGATGCCACCCACGACACGATGGTGGCCTCCCTCACCGTCAGTAAGCCGAAGCCCACATAGAACGCCCCGATCACCACGCCGACAAGCAACACCCGCACCGCCTGGGCCACAAACATCAGCAGTCCCAGATTCACCCGGTCCATGCGGTCGAGCGGTGGAATGGCAGATACGGGCAAGTCCGTGGGCGGCGTCGCCGGGGACAGCGGCGATTCACATTCGTCGATCAGCTGGCACGCCTGCTCCCAGTTGTCGAAGCGGGCCAACCCCACCAGCTCAGACGGCACCCGAACCGCCACCGAGCCAAAGGCAATTAGACCGAACACCCCCAGCACAATGGCGTAGAAGGGCCAAGTGAAATCGTGGGCCACTTGCCACACTTCGGCGTTCAGGAACAAGAAGGCGCTGAATACCAAAAGCAGCGGCAGAATTCGCCCCACCAATCGACCGATCAGGGCAATCTGATTGATCGAGTAAGCCCCAGCCCAAACCAGCATTGGGAGCAGGCCAAAGCTCACCACCACATAGGCCACCACAAGCAGAGCGATGTTGATCAGCGCCAGACTCGCGGTATCAGACAGCCGGTCTTCAGAGAACAAGGCCGGCAACACCGGGGGCACCAAAACGAACACAGCCAGCTCAATGGCACCCACCCGATCGGGAAGCTGGAACAGCCGCCGGCCCCTCAGCCGATTGACCGCTGCCACTGCCCCCAATGCGATGCCCGCGCCGGCCCAGAACACGCCGAACTGCGCCAAGCCGTCGAAGCGGTCGCCAAAGGAGGCGAAAATCTCGACCAGAAATACCAGGGCCAAGAACGGCACGGCCCGGGTGAAGACGTCGGTGCTGGCCCGGTAGTCGTGGATTACGTGGGGAACTCCCCGCCGGATGAACCAGCGCTCGGCGGCCTCGCGGCGAGAGGTCATCGCCTCCGCCGCCCGTCAGTCCCCTTCAGGGATAGTGGGCACCTCGACGCCGGGGCCGTAGTAGATGAACAGGTTGGCGATCAGATCCTCGATGCCGTCCCGGGTGCCGCCCTTGGCCAGGTCCACGGTGATGATGTTGCTGTTCACATGGATGGCGTCGATGCCACCCCGGTCGAACAGGCGGCGGGCCAACTCGTCCACCGGCCGCTCCCCGGCCACTTCCCGCCCGGCGGAGTAGTGCTCATGGCCGGTGCCCGTGATGCTCCGGTTGATCTCATAGCGGATCACCCCCGGACGGCTCGTAGCCCTCTCCACAACAGTCACCGGCTGCCCCATACGCCCCGAGATCGTACCCGGTAGCCGCTACCGCACGGTCAATCAGAACGGCAGGGCGGTGTCCGGACCGGAGGGGATGCGGAGGTGGGACCAACCGTGGGTGTCCATGAAGGCCCAGGAGCGGCGGTGCAGGGGGGTGGGGCCTTGGGCGGTTAGGGCGGCGCGGTGGCGGGGGCAGGGGTAGCCCTTGTTGCTGTCGAAGTTGTAGTCGGGGTGGTCTTTGGCTGCGGCTCGCATCATGCGGTCGCGGGTGACCTTGGCCAGGATCGACGCGGCCGCGATGGTCAGGCAGGTGGTGTCGCCCTTGACCAAGGACTGGGTCTTGCCGTTGCCCACGAAATCCCACCGGCCGTCTACCAGCACTGCGTCGGCTTCTAAGCCCAGGCCATCCAGCGCCCGTCGGGCGGCCAGGCGCTGGGCCGCCGACATTCCCAACCGGTCGCACTCGTCGTTGCTGGCGTGGCCTGCGGACCAGGCCACGCACCAGTCGGCGATCCGGTCGAACAGCCCTTCCCGTTCGGCTTCGGTCAAGGCCTTGGAGTCCCGCACCCGGTAGACCCTCCGATCGGTGGGCAGTACCGCGGCCACCAGGGTGAGGGGGCCGGCCCACGCCCCCTTTCCCACCTCGTCCATGCCAACGACTACTTGGTGGCCCTCAGCCCACAGACGGCGCTCGACCGCCAAGGTGGGCGCAGCCGACTTGAGTGCGGCCCGCATCCCTTCAAAGTAGCTATTGGGGTGCAGCCAAAAGCGTTTCTCCGGTCGGTTCCTGGCTCGACCAGCTCTCGTCCAGTACGGGGGCCCGGATCACAGCCGGTTCCTGGCCGGACCGGGAGTCCAGCTCCCACAGCAGCGCGGGGCGGGCGCCGTGCCAGCGCACTGCGTAGGACAGCGTTCCGAACCGAGTGGGGAGCCCGTAGACCGCCAGCGACCCTCCCCTCCATGCCGGCCGGAAGCCGGGAGCCACCAGCAGATCTTCGCCGTGGTCGGCTACCAACTCGGCCCGCAGCCCTTCAACAGGAGGTTCAGCAGGACCCAATTCGAGAAGGCGGAGGTCTTGCGCGGCCCTATCCTGGCCCGCGGCGATCAGAAGGCGCTCAACCGGCTCCACCGGCGCCGCTGCACCAATTCGGGCGGCTGCCTCCACCGCCTCGGCCACAGCCTCAACAAATCGAACCGCGGCCTTTTGGTCGCCCGTCAGGTCGTGGTGAACGGTGAACGCCATCAACCGCTCGGTTGGCGCCTCGGTGGTCCAACGGGCGGCGATCTCTTCCAGCACCACCTCGGCGTCGTCGTGATAGCCGTGATGGTCTAGCCGCACCGACAGCTCGCAGAGTTCGGCGACGTCGAGGGTCTCCATGCGGCCGGTGCGCCCCAGCCATCGGCGGCGATTGCGGTCGATGCGCCGGGCCAAGCCCTCATCAGGCACCTCGATCCGTGCCCCCCGATCCAGATGGGCCTGCCAGCCCCGCACCAATGCCTCGGCGTCGGGCAGATCGGATGGCGCCGGCACCATGCCCCGGCCCAGCGATGCACTCACCGCCATGCGGGCGGTATGGGGCAGCGGCCACACCGCGGCAGCCACGTCGCGGCCCTTGTGGTCCAATCCTGGGGTGGTCCCACCTTCAACCTCGAGGAGAGCCTCCACCGCGTCATGTCCGACCGCAGCACTTGCTGGGGGGTGATCCCACGCCAGCACCGGCTGTCCGCCGACGGTCACTCCGGCGGTATTCACCGACAGCACCGCCCCCGGGGCCTGCACCACCAAGGCAACCGCGAAAGCGGTGGAGGCCTCATTTCCCACCTCCACCACCGCCGCCGCCGGTCCCCCGCCAGCGGCCACCGCCCAAACTCGCTGAACCGCATCCCCGTCGGGCACCTTCATGCGGGTCTCCACCACTGCACCGGCCCCCACATCGCTCTGGCGCACGGCGGCCTCCTGCGATGCCCGGTGCCAGCGATCCGACGCCCCTACCCACCAGTCCAGCGTCCATTCCCCGGAACCGGGGCGGACTGACCCGCGGGCATCCACTTCCCCCCACCCGGGGGCACCGAGAACATCAAGAGGTTTGCTCATCAAGAAGATCGGGTAACGAACCGCCAGAGCCGACGCAGCGGCGACCCCTTGGAATCTGCCTTCTCCGGCCACAATCGGCGGAAACGCGACGCCCTGGTCGCCTCTGGCTCGGGGCGGGTTTGGCGCCCCATCAGCACCATCGATGCCTCGGCCGCGGTCCGCGTGCCCTTGATCACCGCATGCACCTCTGTGCTGATGGGCATCTCCACACTGTGCTCGGCGGCCAACTCCACTACTACCCCCGCGGTGAATACACCTTCGGCCACCTGGTCCATCTCGGCCACCACCGCTTTGGCCTTGCGGCCCCGTCCGATCTGCTCGCCCACATGGCGGTTACGACTCTGGGGACTTATACACGTGGCTAGCAGATCACCCATCCCGGCCAGTCCGGCAAAGGTGTCGGCCCGACCGCCCATTGCGGTGCCTAGACGGCCCATCTCTGCCAACCCCCTGGTAATCACCGCCGCCCGGGTGTTGTCCCCCGCACCGAGGCCGTCCACCATGCCTGAGGCCAGGGCGATCACGTTTTTGAGGGTGCCGCCCAGCTCGCAGCCAATCACGTCGTCATTGGTGTAGACCCGAAAGCGCTCGGTGGTGAACACCCCTTGAAGGGCGGTGGCCACGGTGTCGTCGGCCATGGCCATCACCGATGTGGCCGCATGTCCGGCCAGGATCTCCTTGGCCAAGTTGGGGCCGGTGAGGGTGCCCGCGGGGTGGGCCGGCGCCACTTGGTTGATGATCTCGGTCATACGCAATCGGGTGCCCCGCTCCAGCCCCTTGGTGAGGCTCACCACCGGCACCCAGGGCCGCAGATGAGGGGTCACCTTCTCCAAGACCTGTCGGAACACCGACGACGGAATCCCCATCACCACCACCTCGGCCTCCGCCACGGCCTGTTCCAAATCGGTGGTAGCCCGCAGACGGGGATGCAGATCGAAGCCGGGAAGATAGCGGGGATTGGCGTGGTGCTCGTTCACGGCGGCGGCCGTCTTCGGATCGCGGCACCACAAAATGGTGGGCTCGTTGTGCGCGGCCAAATGGGCAACCGTGGTGCCCCACGACCCTCCGCCGACGACCGCGACCCTGTTGGACATAGGCATTGAGCGTAGACGGGCCGACACCAAGATAAGCCAGCGGTACTGCGTATGGGTCGCCAGAGCCAATGGCCGTAGACTCCTGCGGGTGAGCCCAGGGCCGACGGTGGCGGTGTTGATCCCGGTGAAGGCCTTCGCCGAGGCCAAGCTCCGGCTTGCACCGGCTCTCGGGGCCGAGGAACGAGCTGCTCTGGCCCGCGATATGGCCACCCACGTGGTTCAGTCGGCCGCTCCGCTGGCGGTGGCCGTGGTGTGCGACGACGGCGGGGTGCGCGACTGGGCCGAATCCGTGGGGGCCGAGGTGGTGTGGCGCCCCGGTACCGGGCTGAACGGCGCAGTGCGCAGCGGGGTGGACTACCTAAGAGACAGCGGATTCAACCGGGTGATCGTGGCCCATGGAGACCTCCCGCGGGCCGGATCGCTGACCCCGCTGGGCGAATGGCCCGGCATCACTTTGGTGCCCGACCGCCGCAACGACGGCACCAACGTGATCGCCCTGCCCAGCGACTGCCCGTTTGAGTTCTCCTACGGTCGAGGCTCGTTTGCCCGCCACCTGGCCGAAGCTCAACGGGTGGGACGCAGTCTGCGCATTCTGCGCGACCCGTCCTTTGGACTCGACATCGACGTCCCCGCCGACTTGGATGAGCTGGCAGTGATGGCGTGACGTCGCAGGATTTGGCCACCCCCGAGCGGGCGCTGGCCATCGGGGCCCATCCCGACGACATCGAGCTGAACGCCGGGGCAACCCTGGCGAAATGGGCCGCCCGCGGCTGCGAGGTGAGTCTGCTGGTGTGTACCGACGGCTCCAAGGGAACCTGGGATCCCAATGCCGATCTGGACAAGCTGGTGGCGGTGCGCCAAGACGAGCAGCGCGAGTCGGCCCGGCGGCTTGGCGCTTCCGACGAGGTGGTGTTCTTGGACTGGGTCGACGGGGAGCTGGAATCGGGGCCGGAACCCCGCCGACAGGTGGCCTCGTGGATCAGAACCCTGCGCCCCACCGTGGTGTTAGGCCACGACCCCTGGCGGCGATGGCGGCTCCATCCCGATCACCGCCATGCCGGCTGGCTGACCGTCGACGGCATCGTGGCTGCTCGCGACCCTCACTTCTTTCCCGAACTGGGCCTGGCCCCCCACCGCCCCGACGCCCTCCTTCTGTTCGAGGCCGACGAGCCCGATCACGCCGAGGACACCTCAGGATTCGAGTCGGCCAAGGCAAGAGCCATCGAGGCCTTCGTCAGCCAATATGAGACCACCCTGGACCTGCCCCCCAACCCCAGCCATGCCGACCTGGCCCGACTCCACGCGTGGGTGGCCGACAAGCTGGCCCAAACGGGATCAGATGCCGCACTGGCTTCGGCCGAGCTGTTCAAGCTGATCGACGACCTCTAGAACCTGCGAAGGAGTTCCCATGCTGCAAGACCAGAAGATCCTCATAACCGGCATGACCGGTCAGATCGCCCTCCCCATGGCCGCCTATCTGGCCGAGCACAACGAGGTGTGGGGAATCGCCCGGTTCAGCGCCGAGGGCAGCCGGGAGATGGTGGAGGCCGCCGGAGTCCACACCGAGGTTGCGGACGTGGCCGACGGTGACTTCTCGATGCTGCCCGACGACTTCGACTACCTGGTGCACATGGCGGCTTTCCAGGGACAGGGCCTCGACTACGACTGGGCCATTCAGGTGAACGCCGAGGGAACTGGCCTGCTCATGGCCCACTGCCACAAGGCCAAGGCCGCTCTCATCGCCTCCACCTGCTCGGTGTACCACCCCCACCCCGACCCGTGGCACCTCTACACCGAGACCGACCGCATCGGCGACTGCCACGCGGTGCATGCCCCCACCTACTCGATGTCGAAGATCGGCGGGGAGGCGGTGGCCCGCACCATGGCCCGAGCCCTCAACCTGCCCACCACCATCGCCCGCATCAACGCCAGCTACGGGCCCAATGGCGGGCTGCCCGTGTACCACATGGACTGGCTGATGAACGACCTGCCGATCCGGCTGCGGGCCCCGGCCCCTTCGCCCTACTCCCCCATCCACCAAGACGACATGAACGCCCACGTTGAGCCGCTGTTGGCCGCGGCATCGGTGCCGGCCACAGTGGTCAACTGGGGTGGCGACGAGCACGTCAAGGCCGAGGACTGGGTGATGCTGCTGGGCGAGCTCTCCGGGAAGATGCCCGAGGTCGCCTACGACGCGTTCCCCGGATCCCAGCCCGGCGCGGGCGCCGATCCGGCCAAGCGGATTTCTCTCACCGGCCCCTGCCAGGTGAGCTGGCGAGACGGCCTGACCGGGGTCTACGAAGCGCGCTATCCCGGCGGCCAGCCCGCTCCCGGCATCGGCGGCGCCGAGCGCCTCACTGCCGCCTACGGCAACGACTAGCCCAAGCGAGAGGCCAGCAAGCGGGCAAGTTCCCGCGGCTGATCACCCTGGATGCTGTGGCCAGCGTCGGCCACAACGACCACCTCGGCGTCAGGCTGGCGACGCAGAAGTTCCTCAACATCCTCGTCGCCCACCACTCCTGAATCCGCCCCCCGATACAGCACCACCGGGCACGCCAGCGCATCCACTGCGGTCCACAGGTCGGAGAATTCCGGACTGCCGCTGCTTGGCTTGGCCGGGTCGTCCATCTTCCAGTCCCGCACCGGGTCCCACCGCCAGGTCCAGCTACCGTCTTCTTGCTCGAAGGCGTTGTGAATGATGCCCCGCCGCAGCGACGACTCGGTGCGGGTGGGGTTGAACTCCATAGTGCGGCCCAAGATGTCGTCGAAGCTCTCAAAAGTCTGGGGTCCGGAGATGAACTCCACGATGGGCTCGGCCTTGGCATGGTCGGTGCCAGGGGTGACGTCCACCACCGCCAGCGAGGGCACCAACTCCGGGTGACGGGCCCCCAGGCAGATGGCGGTCAGCCCGCCCAGCGACATGCCCACAACCAGCTCGACATCCGGGGCCATTTCCTGGATGGCCACCGCCACATCGTCGGCTATCGAAGGGGGCCAGTAGTCGTGCTCAGGCCGCCAGTCGGAGTGCCCGTGGCCGGGCAGATCAATGGCCACCGCCGGTTCCCCCAGAGCCAGCACCACCGTGTCCCAAGTGTGGGCGTTCTGGGCGCCTCCGTGGATGAACACCACCCGGGCCGGCGCGTCGCCCCACACGATGGCGCTCAGCCCGAGCTCGCCGGGCAACTCCACCCTGCACCGCTCCACCGGCGGCGGCCCTTCCCACTCAAGCCCCACCTCAGAAGCATTGTCCGCCAGCATGGAGAACTCGTCGTAAATCGTCATCAGCTTCACCCTGCCGGTGTCGGATAGCCGCTGCCAACTATTAGCCTGACACCATCATGAGTATTCCGTCCTGGGAGCCCGACCCCACCGGCCGCCACCAATATCGCTGGTGGGACGGCGAACAGTGGACCGATCAAGTCGCCGACGACGGAGTCCAGACAGTCGATCCTGTCAGCGCCAATGAAGCAGGGCTCCCCCTAGAGACACCCCCGTCGGTTCCAGCACCTTCGAGAGCGGTGCGAAATGAGTCCCATGACGGGAGCCCACCCGACCCGATGACGATGCTGGCCTCACGTGGAAAGCGCTTCGGCGCGTTCCTCCTGGAGATTCCGTTGGCAGTCGTCACACTGGGAATCGGCTACCTGATCTGGGCGCTGATCGTCTATTCCCAAGGGCTGACTCCGGCGAAACAGTTGCTGAAGATGCGGGTAGTCAACTTGGATGAACGACGGGCCGCTGGCTGGTTGTCCATGTTTCTTCGCGAATGGATTCTGAAGGGAGCAATTCCCATCGGCCTCAACATCATCTCCGTAGGGATCGTGGGGACCCTGTGGGTATTGTCGGCGGAATCATGGTGCTCGTCAATGACAGGCATCAGGCGCAGTGAGACAGAGCGCTCAAGACGGTCGTTATTGACGATCCTGACGACTTGTACAAGCCTCATCCCTATTCTCGAGATCGCCTTTGGCAACAATGAGTGCGATCCGCGGACAGACTGACGGCTGATCGTCAGCTACCAGGTAGCCTCACCGTCACATGAGCAATCCCTCCTGGGAGGCAGACCCGACCACCCGTCACGAATACCGCTGGTGGGACGGCGAAGAGTGGACCGAGCATGTGGCCGACGACGGGGTGCAATCCCTCGACCCACTTACCGGTGCAGAAAACCTGGAACCCCCGAAGGCGCGCCGGACCCATGCCCCCGGGGCAACCGCCGGCCAAGAAACACTTTCATCTGACCAGCCGGTCCAACTGGCCTCTCGCATGGCACGCTTTGGTGGCCGGCTCATCGATTTGGCTGTTTATTTTGTGTTCACTTTTGCCTTGTTGCTCGTCCTTCACTTCACCGACGTCCGGCCGATTCCGGTCGACGAGTCGTACGATGCCGACCTTGTTCGGGACTATGCCGAAAGCGTGGAAGGGCTCTTTTGGGTACCGATCTTGTTCATCGCGCTCTATGAAATCGGACTGACCGCGATGAAAGGCCAAACCTTCGGCAAGATGGCAACCAGAACGCAGGTTGTCCGAGCCGAAGACCTTTTCCAGCCGGAATGGGGGCGCACCCCCGGATGGGGGCAATCGATCATTCGCTGGACTCTCCCCGCAGTGCTGCTTGTTCCCGCCTTCTACCTTCCATACATTGGAGAGATTCTGTTTCTGCTCTGCTATCTGGCCTTGATGTGGGATAGCGATCGACAGGGATGGCACGACAAAGCAGCAAGAACCCTGGTGGTAATGAAGCCGTAGGCTCACTCCTGCCTGTGGTTCGTGGAACCTGACCCGGATATCAACTGTTTGAGATGCTCAACTAGCTCTCCGTGCAGGTCTAGTTGGTCGCGGATGTAGGCGGGTGACAGGCCGACTACGTGGATGCGGATGTTGATGGTGTTGGAGCCGGTGGCTTCCATGGCGGCCCATAGTTGCTCGGCAGCCTCGGTGGCGTCGGTAGCCAGCACAGTGTTGGCACCTTGATCCCAGCGGGCCATGGTGCCCTCGGTGGTGTAGGTCCGGTAGAGGTCAAGTTGGTTGTCGACGGCCTCGCCAGGGGGGCCGCCGATCCACACTCGGCGGATCAAGATCTTGGGGCCGGTCCCTCCGGCCTCGTCGTAGGCGTCGGATAGCGCCCGCACGTGGTCTGTGGCTTGGAGGCTGTCGTAGAGGATGCCCAAGCCGAGCCCGGCCGCCCGGCGGACTGCGGCGAGCGACTGGGCGGCGGCCACCATCGGCACCGGGTGATCGGCACAGGCGGCGATGGCCCGGTCGTCGCCCAGCGGGCCCTCGGCTTCGCCCCGCAGTGCGGCCACCACCAGGGGCAGGGCCTGCTTGAACCGCGGGCTGATCTCGTCAAACGGAACCTCTGCTAACTCGAAGTCCACCGGCAGAGCTCCTGACGCGAAACCCGCTCCCACCCGACCCGGGAAGGCTGCCGCAAGCCAGGCCACCTCCTCCGCGATGAGCGCGTAGGGCTTCATCGGCAACAGCAGAGGGCACGGCGCAGCCCACCCAGACGGCATGGCCGATAGTAGGAATCCGGCCATTTGCTGAGGGCTGGGGAAATAGCCCGGGAAACCGGCGTGGTGCTCCGACACCATTACCCCGTCGTAGCCCACCTCCACCGCCCGCTGGGCCAGGTCGCGCACTTCGTTTAGCTGCTCGGCGGCTGGGCCGTCGTGGGGATACAGCCGAAGCGACACCGAGCCCTTGGCCAGCGGCAATGCGATGTCAACCATGGAGTTCAGCGCCGAATGAAGGTGTCGGCGAAGCGGCCCAGGGCGTCGCGCTTGGCCTCGATGGAGGCGCAGGCCGGGTCGCCGGGATACCAGGGCATGGCGATGGTGGAGGTGACCCCGTGCTCGTTCATCTTGTCGTGCAGTCGAGGCGAGGGATCGGCGTTGGGAATCACCATGGTCTCGAACGGGCCGTCTTCCTTGCCGGCCTCTTTGCGCAGCTCGCCGAGGCGGTCGAGCAGGCGGTGAATCTCGGGCAGGTCGTAGTTCATGCCTACCCAGCCGTCGTTACGGACCGCCCGGGCCAGCGCGGCCTCCGACTTGCCCCCCACCCAGATGGAGATCGGTTCGTCGGGCTGCGGGTACATCCCGGTGGGGCCGAAGTCGAAGAGCTCGCCGTGGAATTCGGCGGTGCCGTCGCGCCAGAACCGGCGACATATCTCGATCATCTCGTCGGTGCGCCGCCCCCGGGTGCGGGGGTCGGCCCCCAGAAGCTCGATCTCCTCCCGCAGCCAGCCAACCCCAATGCCCAATCGCAGCCGGTTATTGGATAGCAGCGACAGGGTGGCGACCTGGCTGGCCACCGAGAACGGATCGCGCATGGGCAGGATGTACACGTAGGTGAGCACCTCCAACGACGTGGTGGCGCTCAGCATGGCCGCGGCAGTGATCAGCGGGTCGGCGAACGGCGAGGTGTGGTCGAAGGGGTTCTCCCCCGACGGGTGTACCGAGGCGAATCCGGCGGGAACTGCCACGTGGTCGGCCAAAGCAACCCCGGTGAACCCCTCGGCCTCCGCGGCCCGGGCAATGTCCACCAGCTGGTCGGTGTCCTCAAACATCACCGCGGCGTAGTACTTCACTGGCTTCTCCTTGTTTCGGCACCGGCTGAGCCGCCCTGGCCGGTCATGATCCCGGCATGTCCCCCAGCATCACGTCGCGGCCCAGCGCGGGCTCGATGAAGGAGCCGAAATACGGGCCCCTGCGCAGGCTGTGGCCGCCGTCGATGTTGATGCACTGCCCGGTGATCCATCGGGACTCGGGGCCGATCAGGAACCGGGCCAGGTGGCCCACGTCCTCGGGGTACCCCACGTCGGCCATGGGAGTGTTGTCGATGTAGCTGTCGTACACCTCGCCGTCGCGGGGGATGCCCTCCATGATCTCGGTGGCGATGAAGCCGGGGCGAATGGCATTGAACCTGATATTGGCCCCGCCGTACTCGTCGGCCGCATTGCGCATGATGGCCTCGATGCCCGCCTTGCCGGGGGTGTAGGCCCCGAAATACATGTGGGTCACATGACCGGCGATCGAAGACATCCCCACGAACGACCCGCCCCCGGCGGCCCTTATCCGGGGCACCGAATGCTTGACGGTGAGCATCGTGCCCAGCACATTGAGGTGCAGCACCCGCAGGAACTCATCGGTGTCCTGAAGGTGGTAGGGGCCCATTCCGCCGCCTCCGCCAGCGTTGGCCACCACCCCGTTCAGTGTCCCGGTGGGCTCGGCGGCGGCAGCCACTGCGGCGGCCACCGAGGACTCATCGGTCACGTCGGCCACCACGTAGGCCACGCTGCCCCCGTTGCCAGCTTCTTTGCTGATGCGCTCGGCCGAATCGGCCAGCTTCGACTCGGTGCGCCCGCAAATGGTCACCGCGGCGCCGTCGGCAGCCAGCGCTGCCGCGCAGGCGTGACCAATTCCCGTGCCGCCACCCGTCACCAGCACTCCATATCCCTTCACGCCATCTGCCATGATTGCTCCCTGATGAATCGCACAAGGCATATCCACATTGTGCGGTTGATTGATCTCAGCAGCCGCAAAGGTAACAGGAGGATCTGATGAAGGCAGACGCGCTGGACGCATTCCGGCTGGACGGCAAAGTCGCGGTGATCACCGGGGCGGCCTCGGGCATAGGCGAGGCCACCGCCGAGCTGTTTGCCGCCGCCGGAGCCAAGGTCGTGTGCGGCGACCTGGACGGTGAGGGGGCCGAGAGCACCGTCAAGGCCATCCGCGAGGATGGGGGCGAGGCTATCGCCCAAGCCTGCAACGTGACTTCCCGCGACGAAGTGGACGCCCTGGTGGCCCGAGCAGTGGCCGCCTATGGCGGGCTCGACATCATCGCCAATGTCGCCGGCGCCATGTTCCCCGGTTTGATCGAGGACTTGACCGACGAGGACATCGACCGGGGCATCGACCTCAACCTCAAAGGGGTGCTCTATGGCTGCCAGGCCGCTATCAGGGCCATGAAGGATGATGGCGGCGGAGTAATCCTAAACGTGTCTTCCGGGGCCATCGATCTGGCCTATGAGGGCATCGGGGTATACGCCTTCACCAAGGCGGCGGTGGCCATGCTGGGCCGCACTCTGGGGCTGGAGGTGGGCCGCTACGGGATCCGGGTGTGTACCTTGGCCCCCGGCAGCACCCTCACCAACTTCACCACTTGGCGGCTCCACAACGAAGACGGCACCTTGAACCAGGAGGCCTACGACGAGTTCTTGGACTACGCCCGGGACTTGTCCCCCATCGGCGCCCTTGGCGAGGCCATCGACCAGGCCTACCTGATGCTGTACTTGGCTTCAGACGCCGGGAAGTTCACCACTGGCAACGTCTTCCGCTCCAACGGCGGCCAGACGACAACTTTCTAGCGAGGCGAGCGGGGCAACCCCATCCCAGCGGTGGCGATGATGTCGCGCTGGACCTCGTTCACTCCCCCGCCGAAGGTTCCCACCGGCGCGCCCCGGTAGGCGCGCTCCAGCTCGCCAGCGAGCACCGCTTCCGGCGTGCCCTTCACCAGGTATGACTGCTGCCCCAGCACCTCCATGAGGGCTTGGAACGACTTCACCTTCAGCTCCGTGCCGAACACCTTCATGGCCGAGGCGTCAGCGGGTTTCAGCTCGGTATCCTCCAGTGCGGCGGCTACCTTCCAGTTGTACATCTTGAGCGCCTCGTTGCGGGCGTACACCTCGGCCAGTGCCAGACGCACCCACTCCTGGTCGATCACCCGGCGACCGTCGTCCAGGGTGGTCTGGCGGGCCCAGTCCACCACCCGGCGCAGAGGGCCGTCGATATTGCCCGACGGAGCCAGGCCCACGCGCTCGTGGTTGAGCTGGGCGGTGATGAGCTTCCATCCGCCGTTCACCTCGCCGATGCGGGCCCAGTCGGGCACCCGGATGTCGTTGTAGTAGGTGGCGTTGGTGTGGCCCCCGCCCAGCAGCCAGATGGGGGTGTGGCTGAAGCCGTCCAGGGTGGTGTCCACCGCGAAGATGGTGATGCCCTTGTGCTTGGGCACGTCGGGATCGGTGCGGGTGGCCAGCCATATCCAGTCGGACTCGTGGCCGCCGGTGGTCCAAATCTTCTGGCCGTTGATGATCCATTCGTCGCCGTCGCGCACCGCCCGGGTCTTGAGCGAGGCCAGGTCGGTGCCTGCGGTGGGCTCGGAGTAGCCGATGGAAAAGTGCAGCTCGCCAGCCAGGATCTTGGGCAGGAAGAACGCCTTCTGCTCCTCGGTGCCGTACACGTTCAGGGCTGGTCCCACCGTGTTGAGGGTCACGAACGGCAGGGGCACACCGGCCCGATTGGCCTCCTCGAAGAAGATGAGCTGCTCCAGCGGGGTGTAGCCCTGTCCGCCCCATTCCTTGGGCCAGCCGACTCCAAGCCAGCCGTCCTTGCCCATCTGTCGGACGGTCTCCCGGTAAACCTGCCCCGCCCGTCTGCCCTCCATGGCGTCCTGGCGCTCGGGGGTCATCAGGTTCTCGAAATAGTTCCGCAGCGTGGATTGCAGCTCGAGTTGGCTTTCGGTGAGGTCGAGGAACATCGACGGAAACCCTATTGCCCTGTGAGCCGCGAACCTCAGCCCGGAGTCGCCGTCAGCACTAGTAGGCGGGGCGGGTGCCGATGACTTTGGCTTCGGCTAGGCGAGCGATCTCGGAGGCGTCGAGGCCGAGCACGTCGCGCAAGATCTCCTCGTTGTGCTCTCCCAAAGTGGGGGCGGGGCGCTTCAGGGGGTGGTATTTCCCGTTGAACCGGCCGGGGAAGCTGGGATAAGGGACTCGGCCAACCACTACGTGGTCCATCCACTGTTGGTGGCCCCGGGCGACAAGCTGGGGGTTGTCGACCGACTCCCGGCCGCTGATGACGGGGGCGGCGGGCACACCGGCGGACAGCAGTTCGCCCACTCCGGCATCCCGGTCCCGCCCGGCCACCCATGCGCTGATGGCGGCGTCGATCTCGTCGTGGTGGGCATGGCGCTCATCCCGGCTGGCCCACGCCACCCAATCCTCTCGGCCAAGGAGGCGGGCCAATGCGGGCCATTGGGCGTCGTCGTCCACCGAGACCACCACCCACTGGTCTTCGCCCGGCGCGGCGTAGATGCCCTGGGGCGCGGCGTAGGGGGAGCGATTGCCCTGGCGTTGGAGGAGCTGTCCGTAGGCGGACCACTCGATCACCTGCTCGGCGGCGGCGTTGAGCCCGGCCTCGATCAATGGAACCTCTACCAATTGCGCCTCACCGGTCTGGGCCCGGTGCTCGAGGGCCAGCAGGGTGGCGAAGACCGCGTGCATCCCGCCGAGTTGGTCGCACATCCCCCTGGGCACCAGCGGCCGGCCCTCGGGATCGCCGGTGAGGAAGGCCAAACCGCTGGCCTGCTCGATGGTCATGGCGAATCCGGTGCGATCGCGCCACGGCCCATCGAGCCCGAAGGCCGGCATCCGCACCATGATGGCGTTGGGATTCAGCCGGTGGACCTCGTCCCAGTCCAACCCGAAGTTCTCCACCACCCGGGGGGAGTAGTTCTCGATCACGATGTCGGAGATCTCAACCAGCCGCTTCACCTGCGCCAAACCGTCGTCGGTGGACAAGTCCAGCGTCACCGACCGCTTGCCGGTATTGGCCCCGTGGGTAACCGGGCTCCACTCCCACAGGTCTTCGCGTTGGAGTCCGCTGGCATAGCGCATCCCGTCGCACCGCTGGATGGACTCCACCTTTATGACGTCGGCGCCCAAGGCAGAGTAAAGACACGATGCCACCGGTCCGGCCCAGAAGGTGGCCAGGTCGCAAACCCGGAGTCCGGCCAGCGGAAGCGACGGCTCGGTACGGGCCAGCCGCGGACCTGAGGTTCGACTCGAATCGACCGGCGCCCCGGGCAGGTCATCGCCGGCTTCGCCCAAGGCGGGAGCAGGCGACACTGGACGAACCGGACGAGAATTGAGCTTGTAGGGCACTCTAGGTTGGGTGAACCCGTCGGGGTTCTGCACGTAGACGCCCCGCTCGGCGAAGTGGTCGATTTGGGCGACCCGGCTGCCGTCGCCGATGGGGGCCACGGGCACCCGCAGCAAGGTGGCTTTTTCTACGATCTCGTCCACGGTGTGGGCTTTGGTGTAGCGCGCGATGCGCTCCCAAACCTCGTTGCGGTTGTCCATCCGGCCGTCGCCGCTGGACAGCTTCGGATCGTCGGCCATTTCGGGGTCGTCGATGACCACGCAGAAGTCCTTGAACTGCTGGCCGGTGATGGTGCAGAAACCCACCCAGCCGTCTTTGGCCTGCTCTATCGACGGGATCTCGATGGAGCGAGTGGCCCCAGTGCGGGATTCGGGGGCGTAGGTGGCGTAGAGGTGGGCATAGACAATGAAGCTGGTGGTCATGGCCTCGTAGGCCGAGACGTCGACATGCTCGCCTTGGGCGCCGTCCCGTTTGGCAGACAAAAGAGCGGCAAGTCCGAGTGCGCCAGCGTTTGCTGCCGTCAGGAAATCCCCTAGCTTGCCCCCCACCCCAAGGGGCATTTCCCCGGGAATGCCCCGGCTGTGGGTGGAGCCCACCCAAGATTGGAGGGTGAACTCATTGGCCGGGCGATGGTCCCATGGTCCCCCACGGCCCCATGGAGAGATCGACAGCAACACCAAGGATGGGTTTCTTTCGACCAACTCGGCGTGACCCAGCCCCATCGACTCGACGGTCCCGGCCCCCAAATCCTCCACCACCAAATCGGCGGTGGCAGCCAGCGCCAAGAACTGGTCCCGGCCTCCAGGGTCGTCCACGTCGATCACAGTGCTGCGCTTGCCCGCGTTGAGGAACTGGAAGAACGCACCGTCGCCGGCATCGCCGCCCGCGGGCGAGCCCGAGGCCGACCACGACCGCAATCGATCACCGCCGGGAGGCTCAATCATGATGACCTCAGCTCCGGCGTCGGCGAACAGCTTGGCGGTGTAGGCCCCGCCGATGGTGCGGGTTAGCTCCAGCACTCGCACCTGGTCGAGCACCGCCCCTTCAGGGGTGCCCAGCAGGCCTCCTCCGGCCATCTCGGGCATGGGCAGAGCTACCCGATGACCACGGGGTTGATCGGGCTGCCGGTGGCCCCGGTCACGTTGAGCGGGGACACGGTCATGAAGCCCTCGTGGCACCCGTCGGCGGCCATCTCAGAGAAGCTCAGGAACTCCAGCATGTAGATGCCCGCACCCACCAGCAGGATCTTGTGCACGGTGAGGAAGTCGTTCTCGTCGAACGGGATGACCTCGATGGCGGCGTTGTCAGACCCCACGGCCACGACATCCTTCTCAGCCAGCCACCTGGCACCGTCGTTGTTGATGCCCGGCTGGGCGAAGGGCTGCTCGGCGGTGGGGTCGGCTTCGATCGACCACCACATGTCGAGGTAGCCGGTGCGGATCAGCACGATGTCGCCCGCTCGCACCGGCGTGCTCTGGGCCTCGGCGCAGGCGGCCATGTCGGCCCCGCTGATCGGCGTGCCCGCCTCCAGCCACTTGTCGGCGCCCATGTGGGCCACCATGTCGAGCAGCACGGCCCGCCCGGCGATGGCGCCCACCTTCTCGATGCCCAGCCGGGAAGCCCCGGTATGGGTCTTCATGGCCTCCTTGGAGAAGCCGTTGTAGTGCTTGTCTTGGCCGTACACATGGCAAAGGGCGTCCATGTGGCTGGTGGTGTGGGAGGCGAACACCAGCACGTCCTCATGGGCCCCGGTGCCGTCGTGGCAGCCGTACGCCGCATAGATGCCCTCGTCGGAGGCGTTCTGGAGGGTGAGCCGCATTGGCGTGCCCCTGTAGTCCATGATGGGCACGCCCTGCGACTGGATGGGAATGCCCAGCGGGTACACCTTCCCGGTGGTGATCGACGCACTGGCCTCTTTCACCACTTCAGGGGTAAGCAGATTCAGCGCCCCCCGCTCATCCTCGTCGCCCCATCGTCCCCAGTTGTTCTCTCCCATGGCCGAGACTCTAGTGATGCCAGCGCCAGCCGGTCACCCCGGCCAGCCGGTCATCCCCTAGCCGTGGGCGGCGGGTTCATGCCGAGACCCTTCATGCTCCGTTCAATCAGCGGCATCATGCCCGTGAAGCCGGGGATACGGCGCAGGCGACGGTCGAGGTACAGGCCGACCATCACGAGCGTGAGGATAGAGAGCCCCCAGTTCACCCCTAGGCGGATGAGCACAAACTTGTTGATCGACGCATTCTGGAGCAGCCAGATGTCGAAGCCGACGCTGGCGAATACCACCAATGCCACTCCGATGGAGATTTGGCGGGTAGCCGCTCGATATTCAGGGTGGGCCTTGGTGTCACGATCTAGTGGAACGAGGTAGGGCAGCGCGTAGCCAACACCGTTGCGCCTCATAGCTGCCGATATCAGCAAAGCCAACGCAGCCAGGCCCTTGGCTCCGATACCGATGCCGAAGTACACCTCCTCGCTGTCGTAGATGATGCCCACGGTGCCCCGGACCAGCAGATACACCACGATGATCGGCATCACCCGCCCGAGGGGCAAACCCCGGCGGTACCGGCTGATCTGAGCTTTGATGGCCCACAGCGTCATGGCCGCGATGGCATAGGCCAACCCGGCCACGCTATTGAGCACCAGGAACAGCACGATGGGCATGTACTGGTCGAACACATCGGCCCGAGTGGGGGCCGACGGCGTGGGTGTCGGGCGGGATGCGTCGTCGGCCATGGGCAGGGTTCTCGGCGGCTCTAGCGGGACAGGGCGAACCAGGCACGGGCGGCGTCGGCGTCGCCGAAGGTCTCCACGCCCGGGCTGTCCAGCCCGATCCGCTCCCACGACAGCAGCAGCAGGTCGGTGCCGCTGGCGCGCACCGCGGCGTCGCCTTTGGAGTGCTCGAGACTCATCTTGATGCGGCCTCCGTCGTTTACCAGCAGCCACTCCCCGCCGCCGTCGGTGCGGTGCAGATGCAAGCTGGCGTCGGGCAGGGTCATGTCCCAGTTGGCCACCGCGAACGGCAGCACCACATCGAACAGCTCGCTTACTCCGTCGGCGGCCAGGTCGGAATCGATGGGACTGGGCGCCCCGAAGACGACCTCGGCGTCCCAGCGGTGTACGGCGGTCTCATGGGCCATGCGCCGGAAGTAGAAGGCCATGGTGCTCTGACCGGTCCAACTCCACACCGCCTCGTCGGGGTCGGCCCCATCCAGTGCCTCCTGCACAAACCGGTGGCCCTCCTCGAACCACTCCACGATGGCGTCGCCTTCGGGGGGACGGGGGATCTCATCGGCGGGGATCATCTCGGTGGCTCGCTCGGCCACGTGGCGGCCCACCGAGCGATACACCCGGCCCACGTGGGCCAGCAGCTTGTGCATAGTCCAGCCGGGGCACGACGGCACCGCGGCATTGACCTCATTCCGCCCGGCGGCGGCGATGGCCTCGCCGTCGGACCGCAGGGCTTGCTGATAGACGGCTCGGTCGATGCTCATGGCACGACGGTACCAACCCCAACTAGCCCGACCACTAAGTTGAGCCCATGATCGAAGCCAATTGGGACCTCGATACCTTCCGGGTTTTCCTCCACATCCTCGGCGCCGCGGTGTGGGTGGGAGGCCAGGTGATAGTGGCCGCTTTGGTACCGGCCCTGCGGAAGATTGGTCCCGAGGCCACCCAGGCCGCCGCCCAGCAGTTCGCCCGGGTGGCGTGGCCGTTCTTCTGGCTGGCGGTGCTGTCCGGACTGTGGAACCTGCTCGAGGTGGAGTTCGAAGATGCGGCCAACAGCTACCACATCACCCTCACCATCAAGCTGGTACTGGTGATTGCCACCGGCGTGACCGCCTGGCTGCACACTAAAGCCACCGACCGTCGCCGCATCGCCATGATGGGTTCACTGTCGGGCGTGACCTCCATTGGCGCAGTGCTGGTGGGCGTGGCGCTGTAGAGCCTTCGCACACCTCAGATTCAGAACTCAAAGTCTCCGAAAACCTCGGGAAGGGTGAAGTCGAACCCCACCTCGAAGGCGGCCCGAGCCCCGAACAGGGAGTCCATCGCCGCGCTGGCTATCTCATAGGCGGCCCGGACCTCGACGAGTGCCCCCGTGCCGATCAACGCTTGGGCCTCGATCAAGGCGTCGGCGGCCACCGCCCGGTTCTCAACCAGCAGGGCATCGACCGCGTCGCAGGCCACCTGGGCCCGGCGCCGGAACTCCTTGGCCTCGATGACGACGTCTCGGGCGGTGTCGTAGACATCCGTCGGGGTCTCCGAGTCGCTGAACGAATACGCCAGGGCTGATGCGGAGTGGACGTCGTCGGTGCTGTCGCGGTCGCCCGCGACAACTTGAATCTCGAAAGCAGTGGCAGTGGCCGCTACCAGGTTGATCCGGGCCTCGGCCAAGGCGGCCCACAGATCGTCGGCCACCGCCGCGTTGTACGCCGTTCGGGTTACGGCCAGCGAGGTCAGCGCGGAGCGATACTTGCCGACAGACGACGAGTTGATGTCATCGTCCACCGCGGTCTTGAGATCGGCGGCCAGGGCGGTTTGGGAGGCGGCCTCCAACTCCTTGAGATAGGCGGTTCGAGCGTTGGCCAGCAAGATGAGGGCCTCGTCCACGTCTCGATAGGCCTGACGGGCATCGGCCAAAACGGTGAGGGTCTGGGCCATCTTCACGTAGCCGGCTTCATCGGAGTCCAGATCGGCATCCCTCTCCCGTTCTTCCACCAAGGCGACCAGGGCGCTGGCCAAGTGCCCGGAGAACTCGCTCTTCTCTTCCGTTTCCCCGTCGGCGGCATCGGTATCTCCAGCCCCCGCGCCGACAATAGCGCTGGTGGGCGAGTCGGCCGCGGCGAAGGCGGCGGTCACCTCGGCCAGCGTGCTGCGGGCGGCATCGGCATAGGAGGCAACCGCCCCTTTGGCCCGCAGTGCCTCGGCCATGGCCAGCACTGCGGCCTTGTCTGCATCGTGGGCAGAGGCGTCGGCCTCATCGTTCCATCCGGCGATATCAGCGAAGAAGCCAGCCCGCTGGGCGGCATCGGCCGCCTCCCCTATATGAGCACAGGCGCTGCGCAATGCCTCCACCGCCCCGGCGAGGTAGCGGGAGTCGGAGATGACGCCCCCGGCAGAAAACTCCGTCTCGACAGCCGGTTCAGCCATGTCCTACACGGTAGTTGAGTAAGAATAGGGATATGTCAGAAGCCCTGAGCCCGGAGGAGATTGCCCGGAAGATCAAACGGGCCGGAATCGGCAAGGCCAAGTTCGATCTGGCCCAGACCACAATCCTCGGCATAATGGCTGGCGCGTTCATCGCCCTGGGCGGCGTGTTCGCCCTGACCATCGCGGTCAGCCCGGAGCTGGGAACCGGCCCGGCCCGACTGCTCATCGGTGTGGGCTTCTCGCTGGGGCTGTTCTTGGTGGTGGTCACCGGGTCGGAGTTGTTCACCGGCAACAACCTGATGGTGGCCAGCTTCTTCAGCCGGCGCATCAGCGGGCGCGACCTCTCGCGCAACTGGGCGCTGGCCTTCGTGGCCAACCTCATCGGCGCTCTGGTGATCGTGTTTCTGCTCTATTTCAGCCGATGGTGGGCCCAGGCCGACTACTCGTTCTCGGCGCGGACCATCCAGATCGCCAACGACAAGGTAAACCTGTCGTTCGGCACCGCGTTCGTGCGGGGGCTGCTGGCCAACATGCTGGTGTGCTTGGCGGTGTGGATGGCGGTGGCCGGCCGCTCGCTGGTGGACAAGATGATAGGCATCATCCTGCCCATCACCGCCTTCGTGGCCGCCGGCTTCGAGCACAGCATCGCCAACATGTTCTTCCTGCCGCTGGGCTGGCTGGTGTCCACCGATACCGACGCCCTGGCCGCCGCCGGCCTCACCACCGACCAGATCGACCGCCTCAACTTCGGCTGGGTGGCCCACAACCTGATCGCCGTCACCCTCGGCAACATCGTCGGCGGCGCCCTAGTAGGTCTCACCAACTGGACCGTCTACCTCCGGCGACAGTAGGGGTCGGAGCCTTGCAGCGAGGTCACCGAACTAGTCGGCGGTGCCCCTTTCCAATACCCATTGGTGAGGCTGGCCGGTGATCTCGGCAACCAGTTCGAAATCGGCGTCGTAGTGCAAGATGATCAACTGGCGGGCCTCAGCTACCGCGGCAACTAGGGCATCGATGAGAGAAAGCGCTCGATGCTGGCCTTTCTCAGCAAGTTGTCGTTGGATGCCGATCGCCCGATGATGGTCGCCGTCGGTGACCGGCACAGCGTCAAACGCGTCAAGCCGAGTCATGATCGCCTCGTGATCAGCTGAGCTGCGGGCGCTGAACCCGAGTTCAAATATCACCGGTGAGCACAGGGCAATACGCCCCTCAGCTATGAGCGGAGCAACAGCAGCGGCCACCGATGCCTTCGAGAGGCGGGCAAAGACGCTCGTATCGGCCAAGTGAGTGGTCCGGGCCACTACGCATCGCCGCCCCAGGCCAGTTCAGCCGCTTCAAAGTCGAATCTGCCCTCTTCGCTCAAGAGCGCCACGAGTTCTAGCCGACGCTTGGCGTTTACGATTTCCAGCAGCGAAGCATGCACCGTCTCTCTCAGCGTCGTCGTTCCCAGAATCGCCGCGGCCTGATCAGCGATATCTCGATCTACATCAATAGATGTCTTTGCCATACCCATGAAGATATCAAGATATCGACAGGATCATGCAAGGGCCGCAGAAAATCTCAGCGACCTCAAAAAAGTCACTCGAACTCGGACGCTTTGGCGCCGAGGTTGGTGGCGTTTTCGGAGACGGTGCGCTGGGTGGAGTCCTCGAAGCCTTCGGGGTTGGTGGCTCGGACTTCTAGGACAAGTTCCACGTTGGGGCCGAGGTGGGAGCTGATGTGCTCGGCGATCTCGCCTAGCTCTTTGATGCAGCGCACGGGGTCGAGGTCGAAGTGGGCGTAGAACTGGGTTGGGCTAGTGCTGCTCGTTGAGCCAGGAGTCCCGGACGGTGTACCGGGAGATTGAGTCTCGGCAGACGGTCCTAGACTCTCCTGCTTGGGGGCCTCCGGTTCCGAAGGCTCGGGCAGTCGGTCGGGGTGTACGAGTAGACCGCTGGGGGTTGGGTTTACGTGTTGGAGGGTCTGAACACCGACCCATGTTGAGTCGTCGTGGGCCTCGGCGTAGGCGAAGGTCTCTTGGGCCCAATCGGTCGTGGCGGTGCCTGCGCTGATGGCCGAGTTGAGTACGTGGGGTGATGAGAGCCTTGGCATGTGGGGGTAGCGAGCGTAGGTTTCCCACAGTTTTTCCACCGCTACGTCGCCCCGCTCTGACCACAGATCACGGCGGTCGACATCCATCCGCACCCGCACACCGCTGTAGGTGGCGATCATCTTTTCCTCGGTGGCCAACTTCTTGGAGACCCGGGCACCGATATCGCCGCTGGCGGCTGCTCTGGTGGTCTGCCACTCGACTTCGGAAGTACCCGCCTCCTGTTTGGGGGTGAGCACCTGGGTAAACGCCTCGGAGATGAGGCTGTCCACCTGCTGTGAAACTTCCTTCACCTTGCTTTCTGCCTGACTCTTCTGATGGGGAGTCAGGTTGAGGGCCTCGTGCTCCTGGGCAATCGATTGCCAGGCCAAGTACGACCGGGCCGCGTCACGTAACTCGCTCAGTCGATTGGCGGTTGCCGCCACAAACACCAACAGGTTGCGGTTCAGCCGCGGACCACCGTGGCGCTGATCCAAAATGCTCTGAGCCATCGCTACCGCCGGGGAGTTCTCGTCGTTGGAGGAATGCGTGGCATCGGGAGCGAGCACTACCAGCCGCACACCATCGTCGTCATCAGGCACATCGCCTGGTCCTTCGGCGAAAACTTGAATCGCAGTGAAGTCGCCCCGTTCCCGCTGGTTCTTCAGCCGAGACGCCACCTCATCGTCGGCATGAAGGTCGGTGTAGTTCGAGGCTGCCCTATCAGCGGCCATCCGGGTGACATTGGGCTGGAGCGAGTACCAGTACTGGGCCCCGTCTACGTAGAGGTGGGTGGCCTCCCCCGACAGCCGCCGGAGGGCGTCGGCAAACTGACCGACCGGCTCGCCCGGCTGCACGCAGCCCAGCACCACCGACTTCAGATCCACTCCCCGCTTGCCGTCGGGCCGGGGCGCCGAGCCCATGTACACGGTTCGGGCTGCCCGCCTGGTGGCCGAGAACCGGCCGAAATGGGTGTACTCGTTGTCGATGCGCAGCGGCAGGGCGTTGGCCCCGTCCACGTCCGACTTGATGACCGGATCCCAGGCTTCCTCCAGGTACTTCTTCATCTCGCTCACCAGCGCGCCAGAGCCCATCGGCAGGTTGCCGGGCATGATCAGAAGCGACTGGTCGCCGCGCTGCCAGAGCTGGGAGATGGCCAGCGCCATGAGCCGCAGGGCGCCCCGGGTGCGCTGGAACTTGTCGAGGGCCGACCAGTCGTCGAACAACCGGTCGAACAGCTCGGGATGGATCGGGTACGACAGTTCCATTCGCCTTCGATAGTCGGCCTCGCCAACACCTGACGGGAACTCCTTGCCTTGGTCCCGGTACATCTCGCTGAAGGCCCGGATGACCCCGTCGCGCACCCTCGCCTTGTCGGGCGGGATCGGGTCGAACAGCCGCCGCCGGACAATCTCGAACGACTCGTCGGGCGACGCCGGCTGCCACTGGGCGGCCGTGCGGGTGACCACGTTCTTCAGCTTCTCCAGCGCCGTGCGCCCCTTGTCGCCGCCCACCTCGATGTCAGACTCGGGAATCGACACCAGAACCACCACATCGGGCACCGACGCGGCCGCCTCGGTGAGGGCTTGGGCGAAGGTGAACTGGGTGTCGAAGTCGCCGCCAACAGAACGACTCCCCTCGCCGCCGTCGCTCAGTTGACGGGCGTAGGCCACCCACTCGTCGATCAACACCACCGCCGGCCCGCACTGCTGGAACAGCGTTCGAAGCGCAGCGCCCGGATTGGTCCCGGCCTCATCATCGGCCCGAACCAGCTCGTAGGCGCTGCGCCCCCCGAGCTGATAGGCCATCCGCCCCCATAGGGTGTGCAGCAGCACGCCGTCTTCAGCCGGCTCCGGCGCCGAGGGGGAGATCATCTGCCCCACCAGCACGGCCCGAGACACGTCATCGGGGAGCGACAGCCCTTCTTCAGCGAGTATCTCGCCGACTCCAGGCAAGTTCTTGGCGGCTGTGTCCGACGCCAGGTGGTACAGCGCGATCAGGCTGTGGGTTTTGCCGCCGCCGAAGTTGGTCTGCAACTCGATCACCGGGTCGCCGCCGCCCCCCGACAGCCGCCGGGAGGCCCCCACCAGCAAGTCTCGCAATCCCTGGGTTATGTAGGTGCGGGCGAAGAACTCTCTCGGGTCTTGGTACTCAGGCTCGGCATTGCCGCTCAGCACCTCGAACAGGTTGGCGGCGAACTCGACCTGCTCGAAGCTCCCCTGAGCCACATCGGCGTGCGGGGTGATGATGTCGCGCCACGGCGTCAAACCCGCCTGGGGCTGGCCCTCGGTGGGCTTCGCGGCTGTCTTCCGCCGCTCTGCCCGCGACTCCTCTTCCATCATCTGGCGCATCAGGTCGCGGCGCAGGCTGCGAATCTGCTGGCGCTCCTCGAGGTTGCCGAAAGCCTCCAGCAGCCGCTCCATGGAGTCGAGCGCCCGCACAGTGTCGTCGGTGGACAGCGCCTTTTGATGCGCCCAGCTATTGCGGGCATCGGCCACCTCGAACACCAGCGCCCGCACCGCCGGCGGGAACCCATGGCCGAACACCTCCTGCCAGGTGGCCTTCATCCCCTTGAACAAAAAGGCCGCATCGTCAACAGAAGGACTGCGCTCCGGCGTGTGAAGCCGCCCGTTCACCGCATCGAGCCACCCGTCCCCATAGAACCCCCGCCAAGTGTCCTCGCACTTCGGCCGAAGCCCGTCGCTCAGCAGATCAAGCGCCTTGGAGATGCGCTCGGTGTTGGCCATCACCATCGGCGCCGCTCCCCGTCAGGCATGCTCACGCCCCCACAATGCCACGCAGCAGCGACATATCCTCTGCCCGACCCCCGATCACCAACACAGAAAAAGAAGAACAGCATATTTCGTTGCTTTTCCATTCACCATCCGATAGACAAGGAACAATGTTGGATCGCAAAGACCCGATCAGCCCGTACCCTCCGCTGACCGAAGAAGAGAAGGAAGAACTTGCAAAGGAGTGGGCCGACTACGTGCCTGATCCAATCGTCATCTCAGAAGAGCGGAAGCAGGAACTTCGCGAGGAACGTGAACGATACATCGCTGAGCTCATCGAGGAATTCGGTGAACCCACCGCCGAGGAGATAGCTCGTGCCGAAGCTTGGTGGAAACCCATCAAGGAGCACCTGACAAAGAACGACACGCCGTGAAGGCTCTCATTCTGGATTCTGGTGCAATCACCGGCCTGTCCCGCCGAAACAGGCAAAAAACCGCCAACATCCGCATCGACGAAAGCCCAGACACGTGGTCAGCCGTCGTGCCCTCCCTCGTGCTCGTGGAATGCCTATCAGGTAGACAGCACAACGACGCTGTGGTCAACCGATTCTTGAAGAGCTGCACGGTGGTTGATGGGCCTCACGAGAAGCTGGCTCGACGTGCCGGCACCTTGAGGGCGATGGCGGGCCGCGGGTCAGCCGTGGACGCGGTGATAGTTGCCATGGCCGAACCCGGTGGCGCGGTTCTCACCGGAGATATCAACGACATCGCAGCCTTAGCCGCCTATGCCCGAAACGTCAGCGTCTTCGGCATATAGCCGCTAAACCACAACCAAGCGACCGCCGCCGTCTAAGTCGAGAGCACTTCACAAGTGGTCATAAGAGGCTGTCTTGCACAGGGGCCACATCTGCGGCAGCCGTTGCATCGGCCCCGGATCGGAGGCTGGGCCAGGCGGTGATGAGGCCGTTGTAGGCTCCGGCCTCGGCCGCCCATCCCTTGTCGTTGGCCTTCTGGTAGAGCAGGTAGGCCAGTTGGCGGGCCCGTTCGCCGTAGCCGCCCAGGGTGTGCAATAGCTCAGCCGCCTCTGATTCCGACCGCTCCAAAGCGGCGATCAGATGCTGCACCGACTCCCACACCGTGCGCCGAAGATCGTCGACGGGCGAATAGCCCGGCGGAAGCTCCGAGCGCTCATAGAGCCGGAACTTCCCCGCCCGAGCTTCGCCGATGCCCGACTCCTCGATGCCCGCCAGCGACGTGTTCTTAGCATTAGCCACGCTGTCGGCGTCCCCGGCAGGCCCGGGGTTGAAGCCGAACTCGGAGAACCAGGTGAGAGCGAAGCGGGTATCAGAATCCAACTCGGCCTCATCCCCATCGAGCACCTCCCCCAGCACATCGTTGATGATCGCCAGCGCCGCCGACACCGGCATCGACGACCCATCCGCCTCCACCACCTTGGCATACCGCGAAAACACCTTGATCCCCGGCCCGATGGTTGACTGCGCCATGTCGACAGGGGCGATATTGCCCGACTGGAGAACCCGCACCGCTTCCGGCAACTCGGCACGGAGCGCTGCGATGAGCTCACCACGAGTAGCCAAGGATGCTGACGCGGCACGAGGACGGCAAGCGAGAACAATCGAAGACGCGAGGGCATTGGCCTTTGAAGCAAGCAAGCGATTGCCCAATTCCGTCCGCATCGGCCAGGTGGCCGTGATCTGCAACCCCGCATCCAGCACAGCCTGAAGGAAAGTATCCCAGCCTGTAGTCCTGATCTCGCCCTCTTTGGTCTCAGTGGCCTTGTAGGCGTAGTAGATGGTCGATGGCGCTTGAGCATCCTCCTGAGACTCGGCTACTTTCCCCATGAACTCGGCCATCCCCGACTCGAAGTGCTCCTGTGCCTGCTCCTTTGACCCGGCCCGATAGCGATTGGCCACCAACTCCTCGGCCTTCGGCGTCAACAGCGTGGAGCACTCATCGGGCCAAACCCCTGAGAGGTTTCTGCGTAGCCACACGTAGAAGAAGTCAGACAAATCCGCGTACGAGATGTTGTCGTAGTAGGGCGGATCAGTGGACACAACCGACCCGGCACACTCCCGCACACGAGCCCGAGCATCTCGCTGAGCAACCTCGCCAATGCCGATTGCGGGAAGTCGCTCCAACGCGCGCGCAAGACTCCCAAGGGAAGTCCGGAAGTCGCCTCCGGCGTCATTGAATACATTGTTCTCCGCGAAGTCCCAGGTCATTGCGATGGCTTGACGGCTGAACAGATTTCGTACCTGCGTTCTAGACGATTCCCACCGGCAGAAGGCATTGCACATGTCGGCAAGCCTGCTTATTCCCAATGCCAGGTAGGTGACCACCGCCTCTGCATACGCTGATGCTCCTTTCCCTCTGTCGCACAGCCGATCATCAGCGGCCATGCCAGAGGCGAGAGCATCCACCGCCACCCGTTTCCGAGCCTCGGGGAGAAGGTCGGAGTACGTAGTCAGGGCTACAAGCTGTCTCGGCGTAAACAACTTCCACCACTCATCGAGCCCGTAAATGGTGATCCAAATGTTCCGGGGATCAAGCGCTACACCAGCGCTCGGCTCGTGAATCGGGGTTTCAATCTCCGCAGCAGAAACGTCATCTCCGGCAATAGAGCAATATTTCCTGCCGTCAGCGCCCTCGGCCACAACGGCCATCATCTGCTGGCCCATGCGACCGGCCCGGCTCTCGGATTTGATGTAGTCCCCGGAGATGGCCGCTCCGGTGGCGATGCAGGTGCCATTGCCCTTGTTCACGGTCCGCTCATGCGTCGGCTCGCCGCCTTCGCGGATTTCGTAGCTGATGGTCTGCGCTTGGCAGTCGATGATCGGCTCAATCCAGACCTTGGGCTTGCCTGGCCGCTTCGCTAGCGTCCACGACGCCACCAGCGGCACATGTCCCGACCAACTCGGATCAGGCGACTCCACCGTCCTTGCCCATATCCAGGCAATCGGTGTCAACTTCTCCCCGTTCGGACCAGTCGCATCCGGGTACAGGTGCCCAATCCGCCGCTCAGCCTCGTCGCGCATCCACCGCCCATAAGCCTCCACGTCCGCAGCCAACCCCTGCGCTCGCTCCCAGGTTGTCAAGGTCTTGTCGATATCCGGATGCACCGGCGGCATCCCGGCAAAGCGGGGTGGTATCTCGATCATCGCCTTGTTGATCAGCACCGCCACCGGATTCAAGTCGCCCGCCAACGCCTTCAACCCCAGCCGCTGCGCCTCCAACGGAATGGCCCCACCCCCCGCAAAAGGATCAAGGATCGGCGGCGCCCCATCCGGAAAGCAGCGGTCGATCTCCGCCCGCGCCTCAGCCAGAACCTCAGGATCATTGGAGTTCTCCCACTTCACCAGCCGCTCCAAGATCCCAAATAGCCGCTGCCGTTCCGCCTCCTGCTCATCCAGCGTCAGCGACTCATCCCCCGATGGATCATCCACCAACGACGCCCAAATCACCGCCCGAGCCGCCGCCAACGGCCGCCGAGCCCACCACAAATGCAACGTAGAAGGATGCCCATGCCGAATCGACTTCTCCCGCGCCGCCTCCGCATTGATCGCCGCCAACGGCAACGCCACCTCAATCAGCTTCGGCCTGTATCCCCCATCACTCACAGCGAGCCACGCTAGTTCGTGCCCAGCGCGCTGACCCCGGCAGTAACCGTACTTGGTGAGTCAGCGGTAGAAGGGTGCAGCACTCCCCGGAGGCTCACATGAACATGCGATAGGGGTAGACGCTTCGAGGAAGGTCAGGCACATTTGCGATGATCCGGGCGAGGCGCTGCGAATAGCGAATCGTGACTGGGATCGGGTCGTACAACGCGTCGTTGTTCCAATCCATCTTCGTGAGAGCTAGGAGTTCGGACGCGATAACTTCAAGGGGTCCGCGACCCATCTGCCTGGTGAAGATCAAGGGAGATGGAATGCTCTTGCCTCCCTGGAAGAAGCTACCCCCTCGTTGCGCTACGGAGGGGGCATTTCCCGCTATCCAGAGCAGTGCTGAAGTCCCCGAAAGGGGGACCATCGTCCCGCGATGCACAGGATACCCATCAGGTTGGCTCTTGCTTCCTTGACTCCGCGGTGCCTGAAGCCAAACTCCCCGCCACTTCACATCCGTGGTTACCTTCACACATTCGACTTCTTTCACGGCGGCCAGTGCGTCGGAAACGCCTGCAAGCTCTTGTTCCTTGAAGTCCGTCGTCTTGTGTACTGCCACTCGCTGCGGTACCTGACCACCGTTACGGCGTCTATAGAGGTCTAGGCTTCTTGCCAAGACAGCACGCATGTCCGATCGGCTGAGATATGGATTCCGTCGAGCGTCCTCGGAATTGTCGAGAGGGTCGCGGGCATCGTATGCCACGAACTGCATGCCACCGCCGTCCGCATCGAAGAGCTGGGAGCAGCAGGTTATGAATCTGGCTTCCTGTGGGTTGCCTCGGAGGGCATAGGCAAGTCCTATGTATGCACTCTCGGAGGGAATCCCTGAAAGTGGAGCTAATCGCCACGGCGTCCCTCCGGCCTTGACATAGATGGCGATAGCCAGCCGCCATGAAAGAGATGCCACATAGCGAAAGTCAAACGTGCGATCGTTGATGACTTGCGTAGGCATCGACAACTCAGCGCCTATCGACTTCAACTCGTCGTGGGCGTCAAAGCCTTCCCCATGGAGCCCGGGCCCCCAGCCATCAGGCAGGTGGACGACCGCAACATCGAACTGGTCGCGAACTCCTGCTAATTGCCGCAGCCGCTCTGAGATTGTTCGTCGGACTCGCTCATGCGGGGCTCCGTCTCCTAGTTCATCTAAACGAGAAGGCCAGTCCAGCCGCGTGCATTCTGGGCCCGGCACAAGAGGGACGCCAAAGAGCGACTCAAATCCAGGAAACTGAGGGACGTAATCGCGACGATCCGAGGGCGGCAGAGTCTGCCTAAGATTGCCGAGCACCTTTCTGCGCCCCTCTCTACCTGACTCGGGGCCCACAATGGCGACCCGCACCGAGTCGGAATAAGTGGCCAGAGAGTTCTTGCTATATGGCCCGTACGTCGCCAGACCCCTGAGAGGGTGGGTGTCGACTTCAGATGGATCCGCCGACGAAAACGATAGGAACGGCTCTTCCAGTGGGGTATAGGGGGCCAGCAGTCCTGGGCGGGCTGTTGCGCTCATTCTCGGCTCCTTGCCGATGCCTGAGCCGGGCTGCTCCAAGCCGTTGTCCAAGAGAGGCGAAAAGTCCCGTTGAAGCCTTCGCATTCGAAATAGTGGGTCAACAGCTCAGTTTCAGATTCGGGAGCGACGAATTCCGCCCAAGCAGCGATAATTCTGTTCCACGTTGGGTTGTAGCGTTGCGCCCATCGCTCTCGCCGCCAGTCGGCCGCAATGATCTTTGGGCTTGTTCCTGGATCGGTCGAGCTTGGGGATCTAGCCAGATCGTTCGAAGACGACTCAACGTCTTCAATCCGAGGAAGATCAATCCATGTATAGGGCTCGTAGACAAACCACCAACGACTATCCCATTGTTCGAGCCGCACGCGGATAGCTTCAGAAAAGGGTTGATTGATCTCTGGTGCGACACCTACCAGTGCTGATCCATACGCCTGCTGCAAGCCGTCCAATTGCTCTTCATGGCGTTGCACAACGTGATCGGCTTGCCTGTCCGTTGGCGGCTGAACGACAACCGCGTGCCCTCGACCCCGCAAGACCGGCCGCAATGGTCTGCGTCGCGCAATTGCTTTTGTAAACGCATCGTAGATGAGGCCACGGTCGATCGAGTCTTGCGCGGGGTTGAGAGGCACTCTTCCGCCCAGTTCGCCTCCAACAGATGCGAATGCCTGTTCGAGGTCCCGGTCCGCCCCGAAAGCAACCAGCGTCTTCCCTCTAGACGCCACAGTCGCCCACACTCTTGCATCCCTCACGAGTCTGCGAGCCTCCACCGCTGTCAGCGGCCTATTCACGGTAATTTCTCTGGCTTCGCGTGGTAGCTCAAGCACCTCGAGCGCAGAGCAACGTAGGACTGGGAAGGTTGCAGCTCCGACCGTTGGAAGAGCTACTGGCTCGACGATAGGGCGAGGCTGAACCTCGCGTATGTACTCAAGAAGAGGAGCCTCCAAAGAGACTTCCCGCTCTATGTCGCCAGCAAGCTCATCGAAGTTCTCGGAATCGACAATGCGGACTTCGACTCCCGATTCCTCCGCCCGTTGCAGCAAATCTTGGACCCGCGGGAGGAGTTGCTCACCTTGTCGAGACACCCACCAAAGACCAGAGGGCATGGCCCCTTCAATGGTCACGACTTCATCCAGAGCATCCATTACCGAATCGTCACGTCCGCTATAGCCCACAACGACGAGTCCGAAACGAGTAAGGGCCTGGACGAATACCCTCCTCAGCCGTTCGTCCTGAACCTGAAGTTCTTGAGCAGTGTTCTTCAGGTGCTCAGACTGATAGTCGCCATGCAGCTTTACCAGCAAGGGCCAATCGTCCTCACTGATGCACCGCTCTCCCCGTTCGATTGAGTCCAGCGCACTCACGGTTAGATGTGATCGCTTCTCCGGCGGAAGCAGATCATCAGTGATGACAGTGGCCCGCTTGATGAGGTCGTCAAAGTTCGTGGTGAATAGGCAGTGGATCTGGCCGCTCGAGATCAGACCAGCCAGGACACGGTGACCGAAGGATGGAATTCCTTTCGTCACAGCATTGTCGATGTACGAACGACGGTCGCGGGCATCCGGATACGCAGCTTCAAATGCCACCGCATATTCGCCTGGGTCACCTTGCGGTGGGAAACCGCGCGCACCGTCGAAGTGAGACAAGACGCGCTGCTCCCAAATCGGATCGCTTATGTCCACCTCTTGGCGAGAGAGGTTCATATGGTCACAAAACAGGCGAGTCTTGAAATCGGCGATCATGTCCACGCCTGTCGGTACGCCCGCAGATGCCGATGTGCCAGCACCAAGCAGCCAGGCAAGTTGGCCGGTTCTCTGGCCAAATGAGCGAGCAAAGGCATCGGATGTGACGCGGTCAACCATGATCGACTCCAGGCACAGACGCGGACACCCGACACTCAATATGCGGCGATGTGTTGGCATCCAGCCTGCACGAACTCATGAGGGATGCTCCATGACCGTCTGGATGAAGTCGAGAAGTGCTCATGAGCTGGACACCGTCCTGTAATTACGGTGGCGTACTTTGGGGTGCCCACCATACCCGGTCGGCGACGACAGAACCACCGGTTTCAGGAGAACCCCTGCTGTGGCCCTACATGGGGCGAACCTTGTTGGCGAGCACGAGGGCGCAGTCGTGCTCTGCGAGCTTTTGGTGCAACGCCGACAGATTATTGAGGGATCGCCGCTTGGGATCAACGGAGTCGAGAGCGAACCCCCGAGGCTCAGAGAGGGCGGCGTTGGATGCCGTTAGCGTGGACTGCGTAGAAGAAGGGTCCTGGTTGGGCGCATGCCCTTGTGATTGCGTCGAGATTGACAATAAAGCGCCGAGCCATCTCGGTTGACGGCAGGTTTTGGCGGGTTATGCAGAAGCAGCGAGTGCCGTATCGCCTGATGGCCCAACCCTCTCGGGTTCGGATGCGCCCGTCTTTGGTGAATGCCACCCAATCGCGGTTGGCCGCAAGTGATAGCCAATCCTCGTCTGCTACATCTTCGTCTTGTGGGATTCCGTAGTGCTCGGCAAGTGTGACCACCCTGAGACCTTGGGCGCGCAGAAGGTCGGGAACCTGTCGGCGTCCCAGGCTGCGGTCTAAGAAGATGTCAGGCAGCCCGGCAGGATGTGACACGCAGAACGTCCAGCAGGTGGTCAACGGGCACACCGAATTCGAGGCTCACACCTTCGAGCGATTCGCCGGCTTGGAAGAGAGCCAATGCATCCTCGACCCGGGCAGCGCCACAGCTGAAGATCGGGGCCCCAGAGGATCGACGCGGGTCCGCCACCACTGCCCCGTGCAAGTACGGCGGCACTCGAATGAGCTCAGCGAATCCGTCGGTGCCATAGTCGATGCGATCCAAATACGACGAGATCACTTGATCGAAGACACGCTGGCCGCTGCGGACTACCACCAACTCCATTGCCGCGTGTCCCTCTTCGGAGTCGCCGCGCCGGTGGCCGTAGTCGTAGAGGATCTCGGCTCCGTCGGTATAGAGCCTCTGAGACGCCAGGGCATGATCGACGCCGATCTCTTTGATCAGCACCTCCAGCGCAGGGCGAACACGTTGGAGGGGCACTCCCCGCCGCCGGACCGCAGCAACCACCAGCGCCTCCGCCGCGCCGATGAAGGGAATGGACGGCCAGCCCCTCTCTTGGGGTTCGATCCACGTCACTATCGGCTTGCCGATGATGTTGGGCTTGCCCGTCCTCCGTCGCTGGTACCCCTTGGCCCAAGCGGTCATGGTGGAGACAGGAACATCAACGATCCGCGCTGCCTCGGCAACCGTGTACAGCGGGTTTTGCATCAGATCCACGTCTAGGAGCACCAATCCTCCTCTCCTGATAAGCGTACCAGCACCGATTCGCTGTGAAGTGAGTGCCTGCATCCATGGGAGTCGAAGCTCACTTAGGATGTGCCGGGTCTTTCCTTTCTGAGCACCCCCAGGCGCTGGCGAGCTGCTGCTCAGCAGGGGTCTTGGGCGGCTTCTAGAAGGTTGGCGACGTTGAGGGTTAGGCCGATTTGGGCGAAGTGGGGGGTGTAGTCGGAGAAGGGGTCTAGGAGGTAGCGCACGGTGGGGGGTTCGGCTGGGTCGTCGGGGACGGAGACGACGGCTAGGCGCCATTGGTCGGGGAGGGATTTGGCCTTGCTGATCTGTTGGGCGCTGATGTGGATTTCGGTGGTGCGGGGGAGATGGCCTTTGACTTCGATGAAGTAGTGGGTGCCGGTATCGGGGTCTATGGAGAGCACGTCGTAGCCAGGGTTGCTGTGGGCTTGGGGCTCGGGGTTGCGGCCGAGGGCTCGTTCGGCTTCGAGGACGGCGGCGACGGCTCGGCGGTCGGTCTCCATCTTGTCGGCGGTGTCTTCGGGGTCGGGCGGTAAACCTCGGAGCTGGTCGATGAGGCCTTGAGGGACGACGATGGCTGCGCCAACGATGGTGGGCGGGCTGTTGTGGAGATCGCTCTCGCGATCTAGGTCCAATCGGCGACGGGTAAGTCGAGTGGCTAGCTCGTCGGCTCGAGCTCTGGCACGGCCTGAATTGAGGCGGGGCTTTTGGCCGGCGAGCTCCTGTTTCTTCAACTCCTCGGCTCGCTGGTCCCAGTAGCGGATTTCGGCTTCGAGGCGTTCTCGCACTGCCTCCTTGACCTTTGCAACTCGAGCTTCGGTGACACGAAGGATCTCCTCGAAGTGGGGCTGGGAGAGGTGTTCTATGGCCCAGCTCTTGGCAGTCTCTTCAGCGGTGTAGTCGGCCCAGTCCAAGTCGAGTTGGCCTTCGAGCAGCGCCTGGTCTTCCTCGGCCAGCGGGGCGTAGCCAATGTAGGGCTCGTTCCCTGCGCTTTTGGCGTTGCCCTGTCGGTCGATCTCCACGTATTGGAATCGCCGGGATACCACTTGGCGGTGGCCGTGGACCTGCCGCCCGTCGGTAACGGAATGGTCGAGATAGACCAGAAGGCGAGGGTCGGTTGAGTGGTCCTGGGGGTCAACCAGAATCGCTCCCCGCGACAGCGTGCGCTCGTGATCGGCGAGCACTTTGTTGATGGCCGCGGTGAGCAGCGGCGTGCCCGGTGAGATCAGCTCGGCTCGGTCGCCTCCGTCGATTTGGATGCAGGCCTTGTCGAAGGCCACCCGCTCGTAGCGGTCGTGTACTGGGCCGAGTGCTGCGTCGGCATGAGAGCGGATCGCCGCCGGAATCCGGGTGATCTCGTAGCGGCCCCGCTCCCGTCCGGTGATGCGACCTCCGTACTGGCGAAGGGCCTCGGAGAAGAAGGCGTGGACGAACCACGGCTGAAGCTTGCGGGCCCGAGCCCGCTCCATGTCCTCTCGGATCTTGTCGTTGGCCGCCGGATCGGCAAGGCCGCTGACCAGGGCTCGCTTTTCCAGTACATCTGCTAGCTGCTTGCCGATCTCGCCGATGTCGCCTTCGATCACCTCATCCATATATTCGAGGTGGGCGGGATCGTCGTCGGCAGTGATGGCCTTGAGCAGCAGTTCTTGGAGGGAAGTGTTGATGTGGGAATCCCCCAACACGTCGTACACCTGATCGCCATACACACCCCGCTGCTGCTCGATCTTCTCGAACAGCCGGGTGAACACCACTCCCTCCCTGGTCTCGTGGGCGACCATGTTCCACATGTGGCAGCGCCGCTGTTGGCCGATCCGGTGGATGCGGCCAAACCTCTGTTCGATGCGGTTCGGGTTCCACGGCAAGTCGTAATTGACCATCATGCTGGCTACCTGGAGGTTCACCCCCTCGCCAGCAGCGTCGGTGGCAACCAGCACTCGTACTGTGGGGTCGACCCGGAACCGGTCTTGGATGGCTCGGCGATCGTGGCGCTTGATGCCGCCGTGAATGACCACCACCGCCTCGGGACGGCCCAACTCGGCCCTGATCCGTTCGGCCACATAGTCGAGCGTGTCCTTGTGCTCTGAAAACACGATCAACTTCCTCGGGCCAGAGGGCGCGTCTTCGCCGTCGGGGTTCTCGCCCTTGCCGGTGCGGAACTCGTCTGATCGCAGCAGACCTCGAAGCTGGATCCACTTGGTGTCAACGCCGCTGGTGCGCACCGCCTCGGCCAACTCGATCAGTCCCTCTAGTTGAACGACCTCGGCCTCAATCTCTTCGGCAGTTGCCGACGCAGTCGCTGCGTCGATGACGTGGTCCTCGAGTTCCTCAAGCTCCACATCGTCGAAATTGTCGAAATCGAAGTCCTCAAGATCGGCGAACCGCACTCCTTTAGGCAGGTCTGACACCGGCACCGGTGTGCCGCCCTCCGATAGGTGGCGCAACTCGGCAGCTTGGTCGGAGAGCCGATCCCGCCGACGGCGCAGAGAGTGGTAGATGGCTGCGGGAGACGAGGCCAGACGGCGCTGGAGAGCGGCCAAGGCAAACCCGAAGATGATCCCCCGGCGGCGATCCCCTTCCTCCTGCATACGGTTTGCCCGGTCCATGCCGTTTTGGACGTATTCAGTGACTGCCTCATAGAGCTCTTGTTCGAGATCCGACAGCTCAAAGTTGAGGCTCTCGGCAGACCGCTGGGGAAACAGCCGCCGACCCTCAAAGGTTGTCAAGTTCTCCTTCACCAGTCGGCGCATCACGTCGCCGGTCTCGGGCAATTCGTTGTCCCGCAGACGACCAGCGAATCGCTCGGGGTCAATGAGGGTCATGAAGGCCAAGAAGTCCTCGTTCTTGCCGTTGTGGGGGGTGGCCGACAGCAGGAGGAAATGACGGGCTTGGTCGCGCAGCACCTCGCCCAACTCGAACCGCTTTGTCTTGCGCAGCTCGTCGCCATAGAGGTGGGCCGACATCTTGTGGGCCTCGTCCACGATCACCAAGTCCCAATCGGCTAGCTTGAGCTTCTCGATGAGGTCTTCGGCCCGCGATAGCTGGTCGACCCGGGCCACCAGCAGGTTCTTCTCCAGGAACGGGTTGCCGGTGCGCGACGCTTCAACCGCCGAGCGGGACATCAACTCGAAGCTGAGGCCGAACTTGTCCCACATCTCGTCCTGCCACTGCTCCACCAGGCTGCCGGGGGCGACGATCAGACAGCGGGCCACATCGCCTCGCAGCATCAGCTCGCGGATCAACAGCCCCGACATGATGGTTTTGCCGGCGCCGGGATCGTCGGCCAGTAGGAACTTGAGCGGCCGCTGTTCCAGGAACCGGTTGTAGACGGCGTCGATCTGGTGGGGGTAGGGCTCGATGTTGGAGGTGTCCACCGCGGCGTAGGGGTCGGCCAAGTGGGCCGACTTCATGCGGCGAGCCTCGGAGGCCAGGCGGAATGCAGCACCGTCGGCGTCAAAGGTCCACCGCTGCTGGGACACCTTCTGGATGGTGGCCAGGTCGTCCAGCATGATGATCCGCTCTCCGAGCCCTCCAGTGGCCGACCGATAGGTCAAGGTCGCCGACCCGGCGCCGTGCACGTCGAGCGCAACCACAGTCACGTCACCGTCAGCCACCACCCCCGAGAGCCGTTTTCCAGCAGTTAGGTCGTCGAACCCCAGGCCAGCCATCCGGGCCACGCTACCCTGCGGCCATGAGTTTGAGACTGGATGGCAAGGCGGCGATGGTGACGGGGGCGGGGAACGGCATTGGGCGGGCCATTGCGCTGCTGTTGGCGGAGCATGGGGCGCAGGTGGTGGTGAACGACCTGGGGACTGATGAACAGGGTGACGGGGCGGATGCCTCCCATGCGGCCCAGACGGTGGCTGACATCGAGGCGGCGGGGGGCACGGCGGTGGCCAACCACTCAGACGTGGCCAGCTTCGAGGGGGCCGGGGCAGTGGTGCAGCAGACGGTGGACGCTTACGGGCGCATTGACATCGCGGTGAACTGCGCCGGGGCGGCTATCGAGGGGTCGATCTATGAGATGGCGCCGGATCTGTACCACAAGACCATTGCCTTGCAGATGTCCCAGAAGTGGTACATCGCCCGCCACGCGGTGCCGCTGATGGTGGCCCAGGGCTGGGGCCGGGTGGTGAACACCACCTCACACGGGGCACTGGGCGACCTGGGCCAGCCGGCGTTCGCCGCGGCCATGGGCGGGGTGATCTCCATGACCAAGGCCCTGGCCACCGAAACGGCGGGCACCGGTGTCACCGTGAACTGCCTGGCCCCGGGGGCTGCCACCCGGCTGCACGCCAAATCGCACGATGGCTTCAAGGCCTGGCACGAACAGGGGATCATCGACGACGAGATGTGGCAGAGCTACCTCACCACTCCCCCGCCCGAGTACGTGGCCCCCGCGGCGGTGTGGCTGTGTACCGATGCGGCCGACTACATCAGCGGCCACGTGGTCCACGCCGCGGGCGGCCAGGTGGCGGTGTTCAACGAGCTGCGAGAGGAGCGGGCCATCTACCGGGGCGACCACGCCGAGGTGGACCCGTGGACCTTGGACGAGCTCGACCACCTGTTCCCCCGCAACCTGCTGCCCCGGCCCTGAGCAGCCAGGCTCGCCATCGGCGGGCGATCAGGGGGCGTGCTGGCAGACCCAGCGGTGCATGGCGATGCCTGAGGCCACCCCGGCGTTGATGGAGCGGGTGGAGCCGAACTGGGTGATGGCCAGCACCGCCTCACACACCTCCACTGCCTCGGGCGACAGACCAGGGCCTTCCTGGCCGAAGAGCAGCACACAGCGCTCGGGCAGCGAATAGCCCTCGATGGGCTCGGTGCCGGGGCCGTTGTCGATGCCCAAGATCGGCAGCTCGGCCTCAGCGGCCCAGGCGACCAGGTCGTCCAGCTCGGGGTGGTGCAGCACATGGAGGTAGCGGTCGGTGACCATGGCCCCCCGACGGTTCCAGCGCCGCTTGCCCACGATGTGTACCGCAGCGGTGCCGAAGGCGTTGGCGTTGCGCACCACGGTCCCGATGTTGAGGTCGTGCTGCCAGTTCTCAACTGCGACGTGGAACCCGTGGCGGCGGGCATCAAGGTCGGCCACGATGGCCTCTTGGCGCCAGAAGCGGTAGGCGTCCACAACGTTGCGGGTGTCGCCAGCCTCTACCAGTTCGGGGTCGAGGTGAGGCGGAAGGCGCTCAACCCAGCGCGGCAACGTCTTTACCCCTGGACCTGCCGACACTCATCGGATGACGGTACCAATCCGATGACAATCGACTAGAAACTGCCCATGGCCAACCGACTTGTTCGCGCTGCGACATCGATACTGCTAGCCGCGCTGCTGGCAGCCGCGTGCAGCGATACCGACACTCCAGCCATCGGCGACGGCACCCTCGGCACGGTCACTGTGGGCCGGGGCGACTCCGTCCAAATCCGCTCGATCAGCTCCTTCGAGGACATGGGCGCCGGCGCCCGCGACTACATCAACATCGTGGAGATGGCCATCGATGACTACGGGCCGATCCATGGCGAATTCACCGTCGGGCTCGGCGAGGGCATCCACGACGGGTGCTCAGCCGATGAAGGTCCGAGAGTTGCCGAGGCCGCGTTGGCTGATGAGGGGGTGGTGGGGGTGATCGGCACATCCTGCTCGTCGACCGCCACCACCGCGGTGCCGTTGATCACCGCAGAGGGGCTGGTGGTGATCTCCATGTCAAACAGCTCCCCGGCCCTCACCTCTGACCTGGCCGGCACGCCGGCCGAGCACTATCAGCCGGGGTACTACCGCACGTCTCACAACGACCTGTACCAGGGTGAGGCGGTGTCCTCCTTCCTGCACGACACGCTCGGGGCGCAAAGCGCGGCGATTGTCCACGAGGGGGACGCCTATACCCGAGGGCTGGCCCAGGCATTCCGCTCCTCGTTCGAGCGCAGCGGCGGCACCGTAACCGGCTTCGTGGAGGTCAACTCGGACGCGTCTGACCTGGCCGAAGTGCTGACCCGCCTAGCCTCCGGCAATCCCGATGCGCTGTACTTCCCGCTCACCCAAGACACGGCTGCCGAGTTCATCGAGGCCTTGAGACGCAATGGAGGCTTCGAGGACACGGTGCTGGCGTCGGGCGACGGCGTTCTGCACGACGAATTCTTGGCCTTGGACTCCTCACGGGGGGTGTTCGTCTCCGGTCCCGACCTCGGCTTCGGCGGCAACGCCAACCAGGCCACCGGCGTGGACGCCGACCAAGCAGCCGAACGGTTCACAATCAAAACGGGGTCGCCGCCCCACCGGGCTTTCTGGGCCCATGCCTACGACGCCACAACGCTGCTGCTCGATGCCGTCACCGCCGCATCTCGTATCGAGGGCCGCGAACTGGTGATCGATAGGGCGGGAATCCGCCAGTACCTCAACCAGGTCGCCGACTACCAGGGGCTCATCGGCGACATCAACTGCGACGCATACGGGGATTGCGGTTCAGGGCGGATAGCCATCATCGAGCACCTGAACCCCGACGACACCCTTGCCTCCCGGGACAACGTGGTCTTTCGGTTTTCCCCGTAGACCCCCGCCGCAGACCCTCAGACCATCGCGGCGATCCGCTCGGCGTGCTCGTCGAGCGATCCGAAACAGGGGGTGAGCGCCCAAGCCCGCTTGAGGTAGAGGTGGGCGTCGATCTCCCATGTGAAGCCCATACCGCCGTGGATTTGCACGCAGTCTTTCCCGTTGTGATCGGCGGCTTCGGCGGCCAGGATGCGGGCGCCTGATATCGCCCGGTCCTCGTCGGCCAGTTCGGGAGCGTCGAGCACGCAACTGGCGTAGTACAGAGCGGCTCGGGCCACCTCTTCGCGGCTGTACATGTCGGCGCACTTGTGCTTGACGGCCTGGAATTGGCCGATGGGCTTTCCGAACTGCTGGCGCTCCTGCGCATAGGCCACGGCCAGATCCCGAGCGCCGGTGGCCAGGCCCACTTGGAGGGCCGAGCACAAGAACACCGCACGGTTGACCCAGCCGTAGCAGCCGCCCACCTCCTCACCCTGGGGCAGCTCGGCCACTCGGCCCACCGGGGTCAGCGGGTCCACCGACTGGGCCAGCTCGAACGACAGCTCCGCGGCATCCACCCGCCACACACCGTCGCCGTCGAGCACCAACAGGGCATCGAGCACGTCGGGGTACTCGACCAGCGCGGAACCGTCGGTGCGCTCGATGAGGCCGACCACTGCATCGTCTGTCACCCCCGCGGCCAACAGAGTTCCCACCAGCGGCCCGGGCACCAGGGCCCGGCCGAGTTGCTCGAACACCAGCCCGGCCTCAGCCCAACCCAAGCCGACCCCGCCGTCTTCCTCGGGCACCACTAGCGAGAACACGCCGGTGTCAACCAACTCGCCCCACAACTGGCGGTCCACTCCGCCGCAGTCGGCCAATCCCCGCACGGTGTCGATGTCGAAACGGCCCTGGCACAGGTCCCGGATGCCGTCGCACAGGGCAACTTGGTCATCGGTTAGCTCGAAGTCCATTCCTACTGCTCCTTGGACTGGTCCTGAGAGTGCTCAATTGGCCGGAAGTCCATGCCTACCGCTCCTTGGGCAAGCCCAGGATGCGCTCGCCGATGATGTTCCGCTGGATCTCGGAGGTGCCCGCGGCGATCGACAAGCTGAGCACGTACAGGCGGCTGGCCACCATGTCTCCCCCGGTCTGTTCGTCGCCCACATCCTCGGCAAGCACGAGGGCTTCCCGCTCGAGCATGCGGTGGGCCAAGTCAGCCATGCGCTTTTTCACATCGGCGTAGTAGAGCTTGAACACCGAACCACCGGGGCCGGGCATTCCGGTGCGCTGGGCCTGCGAAACAACCCGCTTGGTGAGCGCCCACAGGGCGTCGTATTCGGCCTGGAGATGGCCGATCTCCCGGCGAATCTCGTCGTCATCCCAGGCGGTAGACCCGTTGCGGCGGATGCCCCGAGCCAATTCGGCCATCTCAGCCAGTTGGTTCATCGTGCCCAGGAGCTCGCTGATGAAGGCGGTGCCGCGCTCGAAGCTGAACGTGACCATGGCCACCCGCCAGCCGTCGTTCTCGTCTCCCACCCGGTTCTCCACCGGGATGCGGACCTCGTCGAAGAACACCTCGCAGAATTCGCTGGACCCGGCCACGGTGGTGATGGGACGGACCTCGATGCCGGGCAGGTCCATGGGACAGATCAGCCAGGTGATGCCCCGGTGCTTGGGTGCCTCGGGGTCGGTGCGCACCAGCAGCTCGCAGTAGTCGGCCACATGGCCGAACGAGGTCCAGATCTTCTGGCCGGTCACCACGTAGTGGTCGCCGTCGCGGATGGCCCGGGTGGACAGCGAGGCCAGGTCGGACCCGGCGTTGGGCTCCGAGAACCCCTGGCACCAAACCTCCTCGCCCTTCAACATGGCGGGCAAGTGGCGGGCCTGCTGCTCGGCAGTGGCCTCCAGTATGAGGGTGGGGCCGGCGTGGAGCTGGGCGACGAAGTTCATCCCCACGTACGGCGCGCCCATCCTGGTGGTCTCCTCCAGAAAGATCAGGTGCTCGGTGGGAGTGGAGCCCCGGCCGCCGAACTCCGACGGCCAGTTGATGCCCGCGTATCCAGCGTCGTAGAGCTTGCGCTGCCAGCCCATGTCCCATTCCCGGCGAGCGGTCCAATCGTCGCGGTCGGGAGGATCACCCAGCGTCGGCAGTACTTCGCCGAGCCAGTCGCGCAGCTCGTCGCGGAACGCGATCTCTTCTGCGGAGAATCGAATGTCCATCGGCTGCGATGGTACCGACCTTCAGAGAAGGGTCAGTAGTCGATCCATCAGCGAGTCGATCTCTTGGGCGCAGGCGATGAAGATGTCTTCATCAAAGCCGCCGGGGTCCACCACCTCCTCGCCGTAGGGCAGCGGGGCGTCGGCCAGGTTGAGGGCGGCCACCCGCTGGGCCAAGGACTCGGGCCCGGGCGGCAACTCGTCGACGAGGCGCTTGATGGTGGCGGTGCGGGCCGCGGCCTCGGGGTGGACTCGGCGCACATAGTCCACATGCTCCGGGGCGAAGGCCACGATGAGATCCGCGCCTCGGGCGTCCGCGGCGGTCAGCTGGTGGCTGCGGTGGCTGCCGTCGGCCAATCCCAGCGACTCCAGCGCCCGCCGGGTTCGCCCGCTCATGGGCAGGCCCTCGATGCTGTGGGTGCCGGCTCCCACAAATCGCACGGCGTCGGTACGGGCCCGTCCGATGACGGTGGCCATCACGGATCGGGCGGCGTTGCCGGTACACAGCATCACCACCACCGGCCGGGCGTCTGACTCGGTCATGGGCAAGCGGACATGTAGCGGACGAACATGGCGTCTGACTCGGTCATGGCCGTTCGGCGGCAGGGCGGACGAACAGGGCCTCGGCCTCGGCGGTGAGCACGCCCTCGGCATGACACAGGCCCGCGGCGGTGACCCGCCGACTGCGGACGCCAGTCAACCGGCCGGTGAGAACCAGTTCGGAGTTGAGCGGGGTGAGAGCCCGATAGCGCACGGTTAGCCGGCCAGTGAATGCTCCCCGTTGCCCGGTAAGGCGGTAGGGCAGCACCCCCAGAAGGTTGTCGAACATGGCGGCCAGGTAGCCGCCGTGGACGGCGCCGGGCGGCCCCTGATAATCCTCCCCCAAGCACACCACCGCGGTCACGGTGGGGTGGCCCAATTCGTCGACGTCGTATCGCACGTCCAGCGCGGGAGGCAGCAAGTTGGGCGCAGCCAGCCGTCCCGATTCGCTCACGCCGATTGGGCTCGGTTCTGAGCCTCCTCGGCGATCCCCGCGGCCATCTTCGCTACCGCCGACGCCATGAAATTGCGCAAAATCCCGCCGGTCAGCGGAATGACTACGTCGAACCAGGAATCCCAGTGAAGCTGGCAGCTATCGCCCTCGTCGTCGCCCACCAGCATCATTTCGGAGCGGTAATTCCGTATCGGCAGCGGCGCGCTCAGCAATCGATAGACCATGCGATGGGGCGGCTCGAAGACGGTGACCTCCTCACGAGTGCTCACCGGACCAGTGCGAAATGCCCGGACTGCCCCCACGCCGTTGCGCTCGGGCGATCCCTCGATTTCCAAGTCGACCCGGGAAGCGGGCGTCCATCGGGCGTAGAGCTCGTGACTGGTCATAACCTCCCAAGCGATCTCTCGAGGAGCCGCAATAGAAGTGGAGGATGAGAAAGTCTGCATATCCGGCTACTGCTAACCCAGATATGCGTCGCGAACGGCCGAGTTATTGCGGACTTCCTCGGGCGAGCCCTCGCCGATTACCTGGCCCAGGTTCAACACGGTGATCAGATCGCACTGGGCCATCACAAAGGCCACGTCGTGCTCCACCAGCAGTACCGAGCACTGGTCTTCAGACCGGATGGTCTGGATGATCTGGCCGAGCTGTTCGGCCTCCTCGTGCTCAATGCCGGAGGTGGGCTCGTCCAGCAGCAGCAGTTTGGGACGGGACACGATGGCTCGACCCAGCTCCACCATGCGGGCTCGGGCGATGGGCAGCTCCCCCGCCGGCGTGTCTTTGATGTCGGTGAGGCCGCACAATTCCAGCACTTGGTCTACCCGCTCACGCCGCTTCGCCTCGATCCGGCGGCGGGCGGGTAGGGCGATCAGGTCGGCGGTGATGCCACCCCCGCCCCCTTCCCATTCCAGGGCCGACAGCACGTTGTCGGCCACCGACAGCCACCCAAAAGGCTGCTGACGCTGGAAGGTCCGGCGGATACCCCGACGGGCCCGCCAGGTAGCCGGACGGCCGGTCAGCTCCTCACCCTCCAAGCGGATAGAGCCGGCGGCCGGGGTGTTCACACCCGTGATGCTGTCGAACAGGGTGGTCTTGCCCGCGCCGTTGGGACCGATAAGGCCCCTGACCTGGCCGGACGGCACCGACATAGACACGTTGTCCACCGCCACCACGCCACCGAAGCGAACCGTAACCCCTTCCACGGCCAAGAGAGGCTGTCCCGACTCGGCGGGGCGATCGGCCACCGCAGTGGCCCCCTCAGTGCTCATCTCCGCCACGCTACTCCAGAGCGGGCCGATCCAACCGATAGAGCCATAACGGGGATGGCGCTCAGTTCAGATGCCCAGGGCGGCGGCGATTCGGTTCCGGTGCCAGGCGGCGTCGCCCCAAGCGGCTGACAGGGCCCAGCCCCGTTTCATCCACAGATGCAGGTCGTATTCGAAGGTGTAGCCGATGGCGCCGTGGCACTGGAGGGCGGTGCGGGCGGCCAAGTCCACCGCCTCGGAGGCCAAAGCCTTGGCCAGCGACACATCCCGGCTGCGGTCGGGGTCGCCGGCGGCGATGCACCAGGCCGCATGGCGGGCCGTAGGGCGGGCGAACTCGATCTTAAGGGCGGCGTTGGCCAGGTGGTGCTTGACCGCCTGGTAGCTGCCCACTGGCTTGCCGAACTGATAGCGCTGAGCCACGTACTTCACGGTGGCGTCCAACAAGTGCTGGGCTACGCCCACGCACTGGGCGGCAGCGGCCCCGGCGGCCCGGTCGAAGGCCAGCCCAGGATCGGCATCGAGCACCACCTCTTCACCGTCCACCTCGAACAGGCGACGGGACCAGTCCACCGACTGATGCTCGACCAGCGACGCTCCTGCTACCGGCACGGCCCGAACCTGGTCGCCGATGAGCAGCACCAAATCGCATGTCGCCGCCCCCACCGCATAACCCCCATCGGCACCCGCACCCAGGGTGGCCTCCCCTGCTACGGCCTGCTCCAACCAGGCTTCGGCAATGGAGCCTCCCGCCTCGGCCAGGGTGGGAATGCCCACAGCTGTGTGCTCCAGCAGGGGCTCGGGCAAAGCAGCCCGTCCGGCCTCCTCCAGAAGCAGCACCAGGTCGGTCTCGTCCATCCCCAATCCGCCAGCCGACTCAGGGGCGGTCATGCCCACCACGCCCATCTCGGCCAGCGCGCCCCACAGGCCGTCGGTTCGGCCGGTGTCGTTCTCCCAAGCCGATCTGACCGCCTCCGGCGGGCATTCGTTGGCCAAGAGGTCCCGCACCGCCTCTTGGAACATGATCTGGTCGTCGCTGAACGAGAAATCCACGTCTACCGCCTCGGGAGTCCCAGAACTCGTTCAGAGATGATGTTTCTCTGGATCTCGTTGGTGCCGGCGTAGATCGGGCCGGACAGTGCGAACACATAGCCGTCCATCCACGAGCTGTCGGCCCTCTCCCCGTCGCGGCCCAGCAGCCGCAGCGCGGTGGCGTGCAGCTCCACATCCAGCTCCGACCACAGCACCTTCATGAAGCTGGCCTCCGAGCCGATGGGGGCACCGCCTCGCAGGCGGGCCTCGGTGGCGTAGGTCTGCCAGCGGTAGGCCTGGGACCCCATCCAAGCGTTCACCACTTGATCGCGGCGGTCCAGGTCGGGACCCCGGCTTTCGGCCAGCTCCTTGTACAGGTCAACTAGCCGGTCGGCCGCCGCCATGAACCGGCCCGGCGCCCGCAGGTTCAGGCCCCGCTCGCTGCCGGTGGTGGCCATGGCCACTGCCCAGCCCTCGCCTTCGCCGCCCAACAGGTAGCGCTCGTGTACCCGAGCGCCGTCGAAGAACAGCTCGGCGAAACCGGGCTCGCCGTCCAGGCGACCGATGGCTCGGGCTTCGAGCCCCTCGGTATCGGCCGGAACCAGCAAATAACTGAGTCCGGCGTGACGCTCGGAGTCGGGATCGGTGCGCACCAAACAGAAGAACCAATCGGCGAACGCCCCCCGAGAACACCAGGTTTTCTGGCCGTCGATCACGAAGTACTCGCCATCGCGCTGCGCCTTGGTCTTGATCCCGGCGAGGTCGGAGCCAGCGTCGGGCTCCGACCAGCCCTGAGCCCAGATCTCGTTGCCCCGGGCCATAGGCCGCAGGAAGCGGTCCTGCTGGTCTGGGGTGCCGAAATCGAAGATGGTGGGGGCCAGCAGGCTCACCCCGTTGGACGAGACCCGTCCCGGCGCGCCCGATTCCCAATACTCCTCCTCGAAGACCAGCCACTCCACCAGCGACGCCTCCCGGCCGCCGAAGCGCTCGGGCCACGACACCACTGCCCACCCAGCGTCGAACAAGAGGTGCTCCCACTCGCGGTGCTCCTCGAAGCCGTCCGGGGTGTCCATGGACGCCAGCGGCTCAGCGGGCACGTTCTCGGCCAACCAGGTGCGGGCCTCGTCCCGGAACTCCTCCTCCGCCGGGGTGAACGACAGATCCATCAGCGCAAAACTCTACGGATTGCTGGGCGTTGGGCCCGAACCGGCCAGGCGATCCAAGACCTCTACGGCTTCGGCGACGATGGAGTCGATGATCTCCTGGCAGCTGGGGAGGGCGTCGATGTTGCCCACCACTTGGCCGGTGGGGAGGATGCCGACCTCGGGGTGGCCGTCGACCATAGCGGCCTTGGTCATCATGGGGGCGTTGGCTGCCATGGCCATCTGAGCCCACGTGAGGTTGAGGCTGCGGCGCATGGCCAAGCCCTCTGACAGGAGCTGGCGGTAGCCCACCCCGGTCAGGGCTCGGAACTTCAGCGCATTGCGGGCGGCCCGGATAAACGACAGCGGTCCCGAGCGCTCCAGCCGAGAGATCACGTCGGTGTTGATCACCCGCTGGGGCACGCCATCTACCGCGGTGGTCACTACCGTGCCAGTGAGCTTGGTGTCGAGATAGAGGGCCTTCACGTGGTCGGGCACATCGCTGTCGGACGACAGCAGGAATCGGGTGCCCATGGCGACGCCGTCGGCCCCGAAGGCCAGGGCCGCGGCCATCGAACGGCCGTCCACCATGCCGCCGGCGGCGATGACCGGGATGTCCACCGTGTCGACGACCGCGGGCAGCAGCAAAGATGCGGCAATCGGGCCGGTGTGGCCTCCGCCCTCGGCCCCCTGGGCGATCACCGCGTCGACACCCCAAGCGGCCACCTTCTCCGCGTGGCGGGGCGCGCCGATGGTGGGCACTACAACCACTCCGGCGTCCTTCAGCTTCTTGACAATGGCCTCGCCGGGGGCTTGGGCGAAGCTGGCCACCGGGATCTGCGCCGCGATGATGTGGTCCACCCGGCGGTCGATGTCGGCGGCATCGGTGCGGAGGTTTACCCCGAAGGGCCGGTCGGTAGCCTCGGCCACCGCGTCGATGGCCTCGACCATCTGGTCGAACGTCAATGGCGCCGCCGCGATGATGCCAAGGCCGCCAGCGTTGGAGGTGGCCGCGGTCAGCCGGGCTCCTGACACCCAGCCCATTCCGGTTTGCACGATGGGGTACTCCACCCCGAACAGCTGGCACACCCGGGTCTGGAGTCGGGGATCTACAGCCATCGGAGGCTCAGCGGAACTCGGCCTTTCGGGCACTGGTGGGATCTAGCACCTCGCGGATCAGGTGAAGTTCCTCGTCGGTGGGCAGACGAGTCTCGACTACGTCGTCGGTGCCGGCCAGCTCGAACGCAGTGGCCTCGATCACCTGCTCCACGGTCACGCCGGGGTGGACCGAAGCGATTCTCATGCGGTTGTCGTCGGTCTGGAAGTCGAAGACTCCGAGGTTGGACACCACCCGCCGCACCTCGTGGAAGCGGTTGCTCGGCGAGCCGAGCGCCCGCATCCGGTCGTACCCCGGCCCCGACACCACGTCCACCGACGTCACGAACGAGCGGGTGGAGTGGTTGGGCACCCAGTAACTAGTGGTGTGGTTGACCAAATTGCCCGGGGCGCCCCGCAAGCCGAGGAGCTGGGCTTTGGGCTGGCGGAAGTCTCCGATGGCGGCGATGTTCTGGTTGCCCCACTGATCGATCTGGCTGGCGCCCATCAACACATGGCGCTTGCCCGACCACACAATGTCGAACACGGTGCGGTAGGGCACCCACGACTCCACCACCTTGGGAGCGTCGGGATCGCCCACCGGAAAGTTGTTGGCGGGCAGCACCGCCACGGTGTCGGTGTACACCAGGTCGGGCTCGAAGGTGGCCCGAGCCAGGCGACCGCCCACGATGGGCACGGTGCCGATCGGGTTGCACAAAATCTCGCCGTCACCGCGGAAGGCCTCGGCGCAGGCCGCCACACAGATCTCGTCGATGGTTGCTTCGGCAATGCTGCTCATGCCCGGGCCTCCAGCGCCTTCAAGTAGTCCGCATGGGAAGGAGCTTCGAGGTAGGTGGAGCGGAATGCCGCCCACGCCTCTGGGTCGCGGGCGGTGGCGGCGTACTCCCGCTGGAAGGCCTCGTCGCGCCCGTAGTCGGGCGGGCATTCGGTGAAGTGCGCCCCTCGGGGGGCCTCCACCACGCCGTCGGTGAAGATGCGCTGGATGCGCAGCGTGTGTACCGATCCCTCGTCGAGAAGGCTCTCGGTGGGCACGATCTTTTCGGTGCTCATGTAGGTCTTGTCGGCGGCCATGGCAAACAGGTCGTCGAAGTACAGGTCGGGCCCCAAGAACTGGCCGTTGCCGGCGGCGTCGGCCCGGTTCATGTGGATCAACGCGGCGTCGAGCTTGAAGGCGGGGATTGCCACCAGCTCCTCCCCGTCGTCATAGGGCGAGGTCACCGTGCGCAGCTCGGGGTTCATCATCAGCATGTCGGAGCCCAGACCGGCCCGGGTGGGATAGAACGGAACCCGGTGAGAGGCAGCCAGAAGCCCCAGGTAGAAGGCGCCCTCGTCCAATTCGGTGAACTCGATGGCCCCGCTTTGTCGGGCCTGGCGGAAGTGGGGCTCCAGCGGGATGGAGTCCAGCGACACAAACCCGTACACCGCCCGGCGCACCTTGCCCGCCGCGCACAGCAGCCCGATGTCGGGTCCCCCGTAGGCCACCACGGTGAGGTCCTTCAGATCGGAGCGCAATATCGCCCTCACCAGCGACATGGGCTTGCGCCGGGATCCCCAGCCGCCGATGCCGATGGTCATGCCGTCTTTCAACTCGGAGACAACCTCGTCTTCGGTCATCCGCTTGTCGACCATGGCGGCGACGATAGCCCGCGCCTGTGACCCGGCCCACACTGGCAGAACAGGTCCCGCCCACCCCATACCCGACACAGTCGGTGCAGGTGTGCTGGCTGAAGAGCCTCCTTCGGCGCGGTCATGGTCCCAGCAGCCTCCATAAGGCACACTGGCAGCAATGGATGACCTCGATTTCACCGGCAAGACCGCCATCATCACCGGTGGCACCAAGGGGCTGGGCCGGGGGATGGCCACCCGCTTCCTGGCTGCGGGCGCCGATGTGGTGATCTGCGCCCGCCGCCCGCCGGAGGAGCCGGTGGCCTCCGATGGCCGAGAGGCGCGGTTCGTGGCCGCCGACGTGCGGGATCCCGAGCAGATCGCTGGCGTGGTGGAGGCCGCCGTGGAACACACCGGGCGGGTCGACTCCCTCATCAACAACGCCGGCGGCGCTCCCCCGGCCGAATCGGCCACGGTCTCGCCCCGGTTCAACGAGAAGATCGTGGCCTTGAACCTGATGGCCCCCATGGCGTTCAGCCAGGCGGTGTATCCCGTGATGCAGAACCAGGAAAGCGGCGGGGTGATCCTCAACATCTCGTCGGTGTCGGGCATCCGGCCAAATCCCATGGGGATCGCCTACGGGGCGGCCAAGGCCGGGCTGTTGAACCTGAGCGAGACGCTGGCGGTGGAGTGGGGGCCCAAGATCCGGGTGCTGACAGTAACGGTGGGGTTGATTGTGACCGAAGACGCCTACCTCTACTACGGCGACGAGGCGGGTATCGCCGCCGTGGGCGAGACCATCGCTTTGGGCCGCATGGGCCAGCCCGACGACGTGGCCGACGTGTGCCTGTTCTTGGCCTCGCCCATGGCCCGGTGGATGTCGGGGGCCAATATCAAGGTTCACGGCGGGGGCGAGAAGCCCGCCTACCTGGGCGTATCCACCGGCGAGGTGGCCGCTGAGGAAGGCTGACTGCCCTGCCATGGCGGTGAGCATCCCGTTTGTGATCGAGCCGGAGGTGGACTACGGCGCGGTGGTGGAGATGGCCCCCGGCCTCCGCCGAGTGGTGGCCAATAACCCGGGCAAGTTCACCTATCGGGGTACCGGCACCTACATCGTGGGCCGAGGCCGAGTGGCCATCGTCGACCCCGGCCCCGACGACGCCGACCACATCGAAGCCGTCCTGGCCGCGGTGGACGATGAGCAGGTAGAAGCCCTGCTGGTCACCCACACCCACCGGGATCACTCCCCCGCATCACAGGCGGTGGCCGAGGCCACCGGCGCTCCGACCTACGGCTTCGGCCCCCATCCACCTGCCGATGACGACGACGGCAAGAGCGAAGAGAGGGGCGATCTCCGGTTTGCTCCCGATGAGGCGGTGGTCCACGGGGATGTGGTGGAGGGACCGGGTTGGAGCTTCGAGTGCCTGCACACCCCGGGCCACATCTCCAACCACATCGCCTACCGCTGGCGGGAAGCGGCCGGAGTGTTCACCGGCGATCACATCATGGGCTGGTCCACCACCATCGTCCCCCCGCCCGACGGCAACATGACCGACTACCTGGTCAGCCTGCGGCTCTTAGCCGAGTCCCCCGACGACCGGGTGTACTGGCCCACCCACGGCCCGCCGGTCAACGAGCCCCACGCTCTCGTGGAAGCCCTCTATGCCCACCGCCTGGACCGGGAGCGCCAAATCCTGGAGTGCCTGGCCACCGGGCCGCAGACCATCACCGAGATGGTGAGGGTGATGTACGCCGACGTGGCCCCCGAGCTGCACGAGCCCGCGGCCCGCTCGGTGCTGGCCCATCTCATCGCCATGACAGGCGACGGCCGGGTAAGCACCGACAGCGAGGCCACCGCCGAGGCGGTGTACTACCGGGAGTAGAAAAGCGGTGAGCGCTGCCGGCACACCGTCGGGCTGTTCAACTACGAGACACTCGTTGAAGGCTCATTCAAATAGCAAGCAACCAGAGCCGACGCCACCTCGTCTTGCGCCTTCCCGAAGCCTTCACCTGTGTCGACCACCATCGCGTCCCTCACGACGTCCCGCAGCCCTTCAACCGAGATTTGGGAGGCGATGCATCTGGCCCGATCTATCGGCTCACCCTCCGCCACCAAGACGTTGACCACGAAGTTCCGCCAGTCGACGCAGCCCAAAGCCAGATTCTCAAGATCAAAAGCCTCTCGATCAGAAATGTCGAACCAGTCCCCGAACACAAACAAACCCGGTTGCTGGTATGCATCAGCAAACGAGCCCGGATTGAGTCCCAGCTCGCCAAGCCGTTCGTCGGTGAATACGGCAAATGCTCCCTCGGCCAGGCAATTGATCTCCTGTCGCGTCATGTAGGTGGTGACCAGTTCGTCTTCCAAGACCAGCTTCGCAAACGTATCGGCCAGCTCCTGCCTATTTGACGCGGGCGGATCGCCATCTTCCCCCTGCTCACCAATGTCGGAACCAGCGGCTTCGGCAGACGATGAGCCAGCAGCTTCAACCGCCTCAGTAGGTTGGACCTCGGGAGCCTGGGTTGCCGACACGGACGGTGCGCTGTCCTCGCTATCACTCGAGCAGGCCATCGCCATGAGAGCTACAAGGATTATCGGGAAGAACCAGCTTCGACGCATTAGGATGGGTTCCGGGTCAGCCGGATTCCTCGATTGTCACAGAGTTGACGAACACCGGAGGCTCAGGGCCCCCACCCAGGGGATTGTCGGGCTGGTCCACGTGGCTGGCCAGAATAGCCTCAGCCACCGCCATGCTCGCATCATCCATCTGGCCGAACACCACGTAGGTGCCCTGGCTGTTGAGGCGGGCGGTGTTCTCGTTGACTGCGAAGAAGAATTGGGCGCTGGCGCTGTTGGGCGCCGCCGTGCGGGCCATCACGATCTGGCCTGGCTCATAGGTGAACCCCGAACCCTCATCGGGAATGGTGTAGCCCGGACCGGGATCAGATGGAGAATTCGTGTGCGGTGCCCCGCCCTGGATGATGCCGATGCTCGGATCGGTGCGGAACAACAGCGTGTCGTCGTAATAGTGGTGCTGGGCCAGCACCGCGAAATTGTTTGCCGTGACCGGCGTATTCACCGTGTCGAGGGCAATTCTCATCTCCCCCGCGGTGGTGTCGAATACCGCGGTGTACTTCTTGGTGGCGTCCAAGCACATGGGCTGGGGACCGTCGAAATCCAGCACCGTTGTTCCCGAACCGTCTGTGGGCGGGCAAGGACCCGACCCGAAATCGTCTGGGGGTGCGAGTTCGGGAGCTTCGAATTCGGTCGTCCCCATCAGCTCCAACTCCTCAGGGGTCAAACACTGGTTCTGGATATCCAGCAGTTCTGACACCACCTCCATTAGCTCGTCCTCCTCGTCTTCGTCCGAGGCGACCAGCAGATACCTCTCGACTAGCTCGTCTGACATGTTGTCCACCACGCACTGGGCGCTTTGCTCTGAGACACCGCTGCCGTTTACAAGAGCGTTATAGATCACCGATCTCAGGTCGAGGCAGATGTCAAATAGCCGAGCCATTTCCTGACCAGCGCGCTCGCTGTCTGTCCCCAATGTCCCCAAGGGCCTCTCAGGTGAGATCAATATGCTGCCCACCAAGGAGTTGACCGATAAATCTGACATCTCGGCAGCGAAGCAGGCCGCCATCTCAGGTGACTCGCCATCGCCTTGGAGCCCCTCTACAAAAAGCCTCCGCCAGTCGGCGCAGGTAGCGACTTCCTCTACGACCTCGTCGATCTCATCCTGGTCGATCCCAAAGCGGTCTCCCAGCAGGAACGACCCGCTCTCGGCGTAGGCCGCTTCCAGCGATGGCCCGTCTATGCCCAATTCGACGATCCTCTCTTCGCCCAGCGTGAATGCTGCGGCGTTACCGATACAGCGCATCTGTTGATCGGTAATCGACTCGGGTGCCCCGACGTCTGACCACAGGACCTGGTAAATGGCTTCGGCTACCTCATCTGCGGTCGGTAGCGACCCCTGCCCTGGTCCGTCTTCATCTTCCTGCGCCGAAGCCGCCGCTTCTGTATGGGTGGTTTCGACTTCATCTTCGGCTGCACCAGCTTCTGGTGACGCGACTGGGGCCTGGGACACAGTGTCGGTGTCGTTGTTGCCTGAGGAGCAGGCAGCGCCCAATAGCGCCACAAGCAGTAGGAGACCAGATGCAATTCTCTTTTTCACGGCGGGCTCTGCTTTCTGTCTGCGATGCCTTCATATATTCCGACGCCCCCAACCTATTGGAGGTTCCCTCGCAACTGAGCGCAATCAGAGTTGATCCGGCTGGTCTAAGCAGTCAAGCCGCCGCGCCTGTTGCCCGCAGGGCGGCTATTCGGGATGGGGAGTAACCCAGTTCGGCCAGTAACCACTCGGTGTCGGCCCCCGGGGGTTGCGACGCGGCGGCGGGCTCGGAGGGGGTGCGCTCAAATCGGGGGGCGGGGCTGGGCTGGTTGATGCCGTCGAACTGGAAGAACGCATCGCGGACTATGGCGTGGGGATGGGCCGGGGTCTGGCCCATGGTCAGCACCGGGGTAACGCAGGCGTCGGTGCCGTCGAACACAGCCACCCACTCGTCCTGGGTGCGGGTGGCGATAATCTCCCCTACTCGCTGTTTCATCTCCGGCCACCGGTCCCGGTCCATCTGGTCTGGCAAATCGTCGCGGTCGGCCAGCCCGATCCCGGCCATGAACTCGGCGTGGAACTGGGGCTCGATGGCCCCCACCGCCAGCCATTTGCCGTCGGCAGTGCCATACACCTCGTAGAAGTAGGCCCCGGAGTCCAAGAAATTGGCCCCGTATTCGTCGGTCCAGAATCCGCTGGCGTGGGCTGCGTATAGGGGTGACAGCAGGTAGGCGGCACCGTCCACCATGGCGGCATCGACAACCTGGCCGTCGCCGCCCCTTGCCACCTCCAACAAGGCGGCCACCATGCCCAGTACCAGGAAAACCGAGCCACCCCCGAAGTCGCCGATGAGGTTGAGCGGCACCGACGGGGGATGTCCTGTGCGCCCGATGTGGGCCAGCGGTCCAGCCAATGAGATGTAGTTGATGTCGTGACCAGCCCTATCGGCCATCGGACCCGATTGCCCCCAACCGGTCATCCGTCCATAGATCAGCTTGGGATTGCGGGCCAGACACGCATCGGGGCCGACGCCGAGGCGCTCGGCCACACCGGACCGGAAGCCTTCGAAAAGCCCGTCGGATGATTCGACCAGGCGGAGCACCGCTTCCACTCCCTCAGGCTGCTTCAGGTCGAAGGCCACGGTGCGCTTGCCCCGCTCCATGGGACCCGACTGCGAGGCCACTGGGTTGCCCGAGCCGCCCACCCGGTCAACCCGGATGACCTCGGCACCCATGTCCGACAGCATCATGCCGGCAAACGGGGTCGGCCCGATACCGGCCAGTTCGATGATGCGCATTCCCTTTAGCGGACCCATGGCCCTACGGTATGCCTGCGAGCCGGAGCAACCGAAAGGCAGAGACCCAGATGAGCGCCAATGATCGAAAGACCGCCTTGGTCACCGGAGCCAGCCGGGGAATCGGAAAGGGCAGCGCCATCGCATTGGCTCGGGCCGGCTTTGACGTGGCTGTGTCGGCCCGGACCCTGGTGGACGGTGCAGGCCGGGACATGTACGACCCCAACCTCACCATTCCCGGCGGACTCGACACCACCGTGGCCGCCATCGAGGCCGAGGGCCAACAGGGAGTGGCGTTCACCATGGACTTGTTGGACCGAGAAAGCGTGACGGCATGCATCAATGGGGCGTTGGAGCACTTCGGCCATCTCGATGTACTGGTGAACAACGCTATCTACCAGGGCAAAGTGAGCATGACCCCGTTTCTTGACCTGGAAGAGCCCGAGGTTCACAAGCTGTTCGAGGGGAACGTGTTCGCTCAGATGGCGATCACCGAGCGGGTGCTGGCCGCGATGGTGGGGCAGGGCTCCGGAACCATCGTGAACATGATCTCCGCCTCGGCTTACACCGACCCGCCCGGCCCCATCGGCAAAGGCGGCTGGGGCATGGCCTACGCCATGAGCAAGGGGGCGTTCACCCGCATGACCCCGCACATCCACGTGGAGCACGGCCCCGACGGCATCCGCTGCTTCAGCATCGACCCCGGTTATGTGATTACCGAGGCCGCCCGGGCCCGCAACACCGCAGGATCATTCCCGTACCCCGGCGGAGAGCCGGCTACCATCGGCGCAGTGGTGGCCTGGCTGGCTACTTCTTCCGACGCCGACGAGCACTTGGGCGGCATCGTGTACGCCCAGAGCGAGTTCAAGAAGCGGGGCCTTTCGACGTGAGGGCGGTGCGCCACACGCCCGAATCGTGATGAAAGAGCAGCACTTCTCCCTAGCCTGATGGGTCAACCAGAGAGATCAAGCGGGTTTGGTGAGCCCAGTCGATGATTTGGGTGTCGGTGGTTGCCAGGGTCATGCCGGCCAGCATGGCGGTGGCCACGATCAGCTGGTCGGCTGGGTCGCGGTGGAACCCGGAGTTCATCAAGAGAACTGACTCCACGGCCACATCGCCGTCAATGGGAACCTCTCTTAGTCCCGCCTGCAGGCGCTCTCGGCGCCACAAGGAAGGATGGCAGCCCAAGTCAATGCGCTCATGGTGGTGGAGGCGCGTGGTCTCCATGAATGTGGCGGCCGAGACGACCACCCCGCCTTCAGGGAGCACAGTTTCAACCTCTGATTTGAATGAACTGCTGATTCCTGGACTGTCGGCGACCAACCTCAGCAAGACGTTGGTATCCAGCAGAATGCTCACACGTGTTCCTCAGGATTGAGGAATCGCTCTGGGTGAGAGATGACTTCCCAATCTTCTAGGGGGATAGCCGGCTCGGCATCGATATCGGACAGAATCCGAAGCTGGCCCTTGCACGACCCCACCAACCTGGGCTCCTCTTGTCTGAACGGGCTGATACGCACCACAGGGCGGCGGTGTTTGGTAACCACGATCTCCGCTCCGGTCTCCTGCACTTCATCCATTAGGCGAAGGCAGTTGGTCTTGAACTCTCCAGCGGGCACAATGCGCTCTCCTGACTGTGTTCCCCCAGGTGTATCCATGTCATCATCATAGCCATATTAATATGACTATGATCCAGCGATTTTAGAGGTCAGACCAAGAAGGATGCCCGCAAGCGCTCGATGGTTTGGGGCTTGACTCCAAACTCGAGGGCGTAACCCTCAAGACCGCCCCAGCGGTCGTCGACGATGTCCAATAGCTCAGTGATAGCGCTGATGGGGGCATTGGTTATGTCGTCGGGCAGCTTCGCCCACACTTTGGCCATTTCGGGCAACTCGGCCAAGGACCGTTCTCGGATTGCCGGCACCGCGGGAGCGGTAGCCGCGTAGTCGCCCACTATGTCTTGGCGACTTACCCCGGCCAATCCCAGAATCATCGCAGCCAGACAGCCAGTCCGGTCCTTGCCTGCCATGCAAAAAAATGCAGTCGGCCAAAGGTCGGGGTCGGCCACCACTTCGATTGCTGCGGCGAACCGCCCTCCCCCGCTGCTGATCATGTTCTCGTAGAGCTGGCCAAATGAGCGGTTCGCCATGTCGGGATCGGGGCGCTCATAGGTGTGCATGGTCCGGTCGGTGGTTCCCACGTGGTGCTCGACGATGCCCAGGGTCGGATTGAGCACCCCAACCCGCTCCCGCTCGTCGTTTGCCCGCAAGTCCACGGCGGTGCGGACACCCAACCGGCCTGTAATCACCTCGGCGTCCGCCGGGCTGAGGCGGTGCAGTGAGTCAGCCCGGAACAGGACTCCCCACTTGGTGGTGCCGCCCAATGAGCTGGCGTAGCCGCCCAGGTCTCGGAAGTTCACGCACCCTTCCAGAGGGATGCGCCGCTGATGGTTCATTGCTCTAATTTCCCGTCTTCTCTCCGGCCCGCAATCTAGGACACCACTAGCGTGAGGGCGTGGTCGGGAAGATTCACGTCTTGGACGAGCTGACCGTCGAGCCCCGACGGCTGGACGAGGTGCGTCAGTTGATGACCGAGAGCTACATGGCGGGGGCCAAAGCGCGGGGCATGACGTTGGAGCAGACGTGGCTGACACCGCCGATTGAGCTGTTCGACCAGCCCAACACGTTGGTGTACTTGTGGTCGGTGCCCGATGCGGCGGCGTGGTGGGCGATGCGGGGCGCCGCCGGGCGAGACCCCGGTGTCAGCGAATTCTGGGCCGAAGTCGACGCCCTCTGCGTGGAGCGACAACGACGGTTCCTGGTGGACGATCAGATTGGCGAGGAGGAATAGTGAGCCGAACGCTGGCACTGGTGACCCTGCTCGAAAGCGCCGATCCTTCTCGGGTGGCCGAGTTGGAATCGGCAGCGGTGCTGGGCAAACACCTGCCGGGCACGGTGGGCGGCGGGCACTACACGTGGGACGGCATCGACGCCCCGGTCCCGCCCGGCTTTGAGGACGTGGTCGATGTCGATTCAGTCGAGCTGGAACTCATCGATGGTTCGCTGGCCGATCCCGAATTCGCCGGGGAGATCAAGCGCACCCTCCTGCTTCGGGTTGAGCCCGACGCCCCGGCCGAGTCGGTGGCTGCGTTCGAGCGGGATCTCATGGCCATGCCCGACCACATTCCAGCCATTGTGAACTGGACTCTCAGCCGGGTAGTCGGCCCGTCGGGCACCCGGTGGACCCATAGCTGGGAGCAGGAGTACTACGCCCTCGACGGGCTAAAGGTGGACTACATGATGAGTCCCCACCACTGGGGCCTCATCGACGGCTGGTTCGATCCCGAGATGCCCCGGCAGATCGTGGACCTCGAGCTGGCCCACGTCTATCACCCCACCGACCGCTCTGTTCTGGCCGCCGCTCTCGTTTAGGGGTGCTGGGAGCTGACCGAGACGATCTCCCCGGTCATATACGTCGAATAGTCGCTGGCCAGAAACACCATCACGTTGGCCACTTCCCACGGCTCGGCGGCCCGGTCGAACGCCTCCAGCGAAATCAAGCTGTCGAGGAACTCCTGGCTGGATGTCTTGGCCAAGAACGGGTGCATGGCCAGGCTGGGAGCCACGCAATTGACTCGGACCCCGGTCTCGGCCGCCTCGATGGCCGCGCAGCGGGTTAGCGCCATCACCCCGGCTTTGGCCGCGGCGTAGTGGCTCTGGCCAGCTTGGGCCCGCCACCCCATCACCGAGGCGTTGTTGACGATGACCCCCGAGGCCCGGGGCATCATGTGGCGCAGCGCCGCTCGGGTGGTTCGCATGGTGCCGTTGAGGGTGACATCGATCACCACCTGCCACTGCTCGTCGGTCATGTCCACCAGATTGGCGGTGCCCCCCAAACCGGCGTTGTTGATCATCACGTCCACATGGCCCAACTCGGCCACTGCGGCATCGATCAATGCTTGGACTTCCTCCTCGACCGTCACATTGCAAAGCTGTGTGGTGGGCCGAACACCGAACTCCTCATCCAAGCGGTCGGCGGCTTCATCCAAGCGGCGCTCGTGGATGTCGCTGATGAGCACCTGGGCACCCTCGGCGATGCACCTCCGAGCGGCGGCGAAGCCCAGGCCGGTACCCGCCGCGGCGGTCACCACCACGGTCTTGCCCTCTAGCAGCCCCCTTCCCGGCGGCTCAGCAGGCACTTCCCGGCTCACGGCGATACCGGGACCGGCGGCAGATCCTTCATGGCCTCGGCCAAATCGGCGATGGTCCAATCCCGCTCTGTATCAAGGAAGTCTTGGCGCAACCACGGGGTGTACCAGCGGACGTCGCCGCCTTTGGCCATGAACACTCGGCCGGTCACCTCGCAATCGGCGGCGGCCAGCCACCCCACCACCGGCGCAGGGTGGAAGGGGTGGTACACGTCGAACCCCTCGGCGGGCTTGGCCACCATCTCGGCCACTCCTGGCGCCCCCTCGGTCATGCGGGTGCGACCGGCGGGGGTCACGCAGTTCACCCGCACGCCGTAGCGCCCCAGTTCCTGGGCGATGATCACCGTCATTCCGGCAATGGCACTCTTGGCCGCTCCGTAGTTGGACTGGCCCACCTGGCCGATCAACCCTGAGGTCGAGCTGATGTTGACCACAGAGGCGTTCACCGCCTCCCCGGCCTTGGTCTGGTCTCGCCACCATCCGGCGCAGACCCGGGTCATGCAGAACGTTGTCTTGAGGTGGCCGCGGATTACCGAGTCCCAGTCGTCCTCGCTCATGGAGGCGAACATCTTGTCCCGCAGTATGCCGGCGTTGTTCACCAGCACGTCCACCCCGCCGAACGCGTCCAGCGTCTGAGCCAACACCGATTCGGCCCCGGCCATCTCTGCCACGTCGTCGCCGTTGGCCACGGCCAAGCCCCCGGTCGCGGTGATCTCGTCGACAACTGCCTGGGCAACTGCCGGGTCCGCTCCAGTGCCGTCGGCCTCGCAGCCCAAGTCGTTGACCACCACCCTGGCTCCCTCGGCGGCGAACAAAAGGGCATAGTGGCGCCCTATCCCCCGTCCGGCGCCAGTGACGACAGCGATCCGACCTTCGAGCGCGGCACTGGTCATCAGCCTTGGCCTTCGGATGCCGCTTGGCGCTGAGCCGCCTGCGCAGCCAGCAGTGCCATGGTGGGGTGCTCTTCGAATCCGATTGTGCGGGGCAGCGCATCCTCTATGCCCTCCGGCGTCCAACTGCTGTCCGGGGCGTACATCGAGCGAAGCTCTCCGAACTGTGCCCACACCGAAATCCGGGGGCCGATCACGGTGTACACCTGGGCGGTGATGTCCCGAGCAACGTCGCTGAGCAGGTACACGGCCAAGGGTGCAACGTCTTCGGGTTCGCCGGCCTCAATCTCGAATGGCACGTTCTCCGACATGCGGGTCTTGGCGCTGGGAGCGATGCAGTTGGCGTTGATCCCGTAGCGCTTGAGGGCCAGCGCAGCGCTCTTGGTCAAAGAGATGATGCCCCCTTTGGCCGCTGAGTAGTTGCACTGCGAGGTCGAGCCAGTGAACGCCCCCGAGGTAATCCCCACAAGCGATCCGCCGGTCTCCTGCTTGCGCATGATGGCCGAGGCGTGCTTGTACACGGTGAAGTGGCCCTTGAGATGCACCCGGACTACGTCGTCGAACTCTTCTTCAGTCATGTTGAAGATCATTCGCTCTCGCAAGATCCCGGCCACGCACACCGCGCCGTCGATGGATCCCCAGGTGTCCACCGCAGCTTGGACCGCAGCCGCACCGCCCTCCATGGTGCTTATGTCAGAGGCCAAGGCAAGGGCTGTACCGCCAGCCGCCTCGATCTCAGCCACCACCGCATCGGCCACTTCCGACGACGGGTCAGCACCGGCCAGTGACACGCCGTAATCGGCCACCACCACGTTGGCGCCCGCCTCAGCGCAACCCAGGGCGATGGCCCGGCCGATACCGTTGCCCGCTCCGGTGACGACGATGTTCTTGCCTTCTAGATATCCAGTCACGGGCGAAAACCCTATCCTTCGCCTGGTGCCAACAGTTGGTCGAAGAGACCGGCCAATCCCTCGGCAGGAACCCGACCGCTTCCTCTGAGCGCCAATGTTCCGTCCCCAAACACGAAAACCCAGAACGGGGTGCCTGCCTGGCCATAGGCGATGGCAACCTCATTGTCGGCGCTGTCTACCAGCACAGGGAATGGCCAGCCCTCGTCGGCCAACCATTGACTGGGCGGGTAGTTGTCCCTATCGGAGTCAACCAATGTGACCACGCTGAGAAGGTCCACCCCGTCAGGCAAATTGTTGCCTGCGGCCAGCCAGTCGGTGAGTTCCGCAACCTCAGCCTGACAAGCCGGGCACCAATGGGCCAGAAACACGATGGCTGCCGGCCGATCTCCTGGTGTCCATGCCAACGGCGAACCATCAATCGCCGTGCCCGAGAGGCCGGGCACCGGTTGGCCGAATGCTGGATCGGCATCAGGTGATTCGCCAATCGGTCCAAGCGGTTGTCCGGCGATCTGCACCGGGGCAACCTCCACCGCTGCGGGCGGTTCGGCGGCTGCAGGGGTTTCGGTAGCAGCGGGCTGCTGCGAGGCCGTGGGGGCCTCAGCTGGCGTGGGCTGCTCGGTAGCAGCAGGCATCGGTGTGGCTTCGTCATCGTTACCGCCGCAGGCAGCCGTCAGCAACAGGGCGGCTACTACCAACGCGGCAACTCGGAGGGCGCTGCGGTTGAATTCCATGACCACAGGCTATGGGCTGGCTACAGCGGCATCACCACGCCGCCGTTGGGCCGCATGGTCTGGCCGGTCACAAACCTCCCGGCCTCGGAGCACAGATACAGGATGGCGTAGGCGATGTCGTTGGGATCGCCCACATAGCCCAGCGGATTCATCTGGGCGATGGTGTCGAAATGGTTCCGCTGGCGCTCGGGATCGACCTTGCCGTCGTCGTCTAGGAAATGGCGGTCATAGATGGGGGTCTCGATGGAGCCGGGGGCCACGGCGTTCACTCGGATGGGGGCCATCTCCACCGCAGCGGTGCGGGTGATCATCTTCACTGCCGCTTTGGTGAGGGCGTACACCGAGATCATCGGGGCGGGCATGTCGGCCCCGGCCGACGACAGATTGACGATGGACCCCGATTTCTGGTCGGCCATGGCCCGGCCCGCGGCGGCGGTGCCCCAATAGACGCCCTTGATGTTCACGTTCATCACGCGGTCGAGCTGCTCAGGAGTGGTGTTCACGATCAGGCTGTCGGTGATGATCCCCGCGTTGTTCACCATGATGTCCAGCCGGCCGTGGCGGTTCACCGCATCAGCTACCAGCGCATCCACCGCCGCCTTGTCACTCACGTCGGTAGGCACCGCCGACCAACTGGCTCCCAACTCGTCCAGCGCCCCTCCGGTCTCACCCATTCCATCCGCGTCAACGTCCCCCAGCACCACCGAAGCCCCGGCTTTGGCCAGTGTTACCGCCGTCCCCCGGCCGATGCCGGAGGCCGCCCCTGTGACCACCGCCACCCGGTCGGAAATATCAAACGCAGCAATGATGTCGTCATGCATGGCCCCATCATGGCCCTTGCCGAATGGGGATCAGGAACCGTACTTGGGATGCGTTAGGCGGGTTCCCAGAAGATCATGGCGTGGGTGTCGTCGTAAGTGCGGGCATAGGCGGTAACGGGCATGCCGATCTCGACGGTTTCGGGGTCGATGCCGGTGAGGCCGCCGAACATTCTCACTCCCTCAGGGAGGTCGATCATGGCCAGCACATAGGGCAGTTCGGCGAAGGCCGGGACGCCGTATTGGCGGACCACGGTGTAGGTGTAGACGGTGCCGGTGCCGGCGGCCTCCATCCACTCGGGCTCGGCACCGCAGGCGGTGCATATTGCTCGGGGATAATGCTGGCGATGGCCGCATTCCGGGCACTGCTGGATAAGCAAACGGCCCTCAGCGGCGGCGGCGAAAAACTCTCCGTACTCGCCCTCGCCGGCGGGGACCGGTCCCTGCCATTCAAGATCGCGGACAACCCTCATGACGGCCGGTCTTTCCCCAAGATGACGGTGGCGATGGCCGACAGCCAGCCGCCGGAGCCGCAGGCCAGGGCCAACCCCGCGTCGGGTACCTGGGCCTCGCCAGCGTCGCCTCGCAGCTGACGTACTGCTTCGATCAACAAGAAGATGCCCCGCATTCCCGGATGGTTGGACGACAGGCCCCCTCCGTCGGTGTTGGTGGGCATCGAGCCACCCCGGCGCAGGTGGCCCTCTTCCACATAGGCGCCGCCCTCTCCCCGACCGCAGAAGCCCAAGCCCTCCAGCATGAGCATCACGGTGATGGTGAAGCTGTCGTAGAGCTGGGCGGTGTCGATGTCAGCCGGTGTCACTCCCGCTTGGGCGAAAGCCTCTGGTCCGCATACCGCTGCCCCCATCTCAGTGAAGTCGGGCATCTGGTGGATGCTCCAGTGGGTCTGGGTGCCCGCCGCCCCCAACACGTAGATCGGGGGCTGGCGTAGGTCGCGGGCGATTTCCTCGGTGGTCATCACCAGGGCTCCGCCCCCGTCGGTGATCACGCAGCAGTCCAGCTTGTGCAGCGGATCGGCGATCATGCGGCTGTTCAACACGTCGTCCACGGTGATGGGGTCGCGGTAGCGGGCATCAGGGTTGAGGCCAGCGAACTCCCGAACCCCCACGGCGATCTCGGCCAATTGCTCCGATGTGGTGCCGAACTCATGCATGTGGCGACGGGCGGCCAAGGCATAGGCCCCCACCAGGGGAAGTCCGTAGGGCGTGGCCATCTGCATGGCCCCGGTCACCGGCTGGGCGTCACGCTGAAAGCCCCCGGTGCCCAGCACCCGGCCCATGCGGGTGAGCTGATCAGAGCCGTAGGTGACCAAAACGGTGTCGCACAGTCCTTCCCGGATGGCAGCGGCAGCGTGCTGTACGTGGAACTCGAACGACGAGCCGCCGACCATGGTCCCGTCGATGTAGCGGTGGTTCACCCCTAGGTACTCGGCCATGGACACGGCGTCGTCGCCCGCTGCTGGCCCGCCACCGCTGGTGCTTACGTAGCCGTCGATGGCCGATTTGGCGATGCCGCAGTCGGCGATGGCGCGACGAGCGGCCAGCGCATGGTGCTGTACAGAGTTCAGGTGCGGCACCACCGGATAGTCGCTCAGGCCAATGCCGCAGATGACGGGGTGACGGGAGGGCATCTAGGCCAGAGCCTCAATGATGGAATTGTGCTCGCCGAGGTGGGGGGCGCGGTGGCGGATGCGGTAGGGGGATTTGGGAGCGATGTATGGCGCCCCCAGATAGGTGAAGCTGCGGCCCAAGTCCTCGTGCTCTACTTCGACGGGGAAGCCTCGCTCTTGGAAGTGGGGGTCGGCCAGCACTTCTTCGGGCGAGTAGATGATGCCCACCGCCAGCCCCCGTTCTTGGGCGCCGATGAAGAACTCGTAGGCGGTGATGTTCTCGGAGATGAACCGGACTGCCTCTCGGGCGGCGCCGAACATGGCGGTCACCTCGGGATCCTGGCCCACCTGCGAAAGATGCAGATCCTCTTCGAGTTGGGCGCCCATCTCCAGGAAGAAGAACTCTTCAAATTGGTCTTTCAACCCCAGGCTCTCCATCCACTCCACTACCACGGCGAAGTCCCGGGCCGAACGGGGTGGGAAGCCGGTGTTCACGTCGATACCGTCCGCCGACAATGCCCGGGTGAACGTGGTGGGCTCGATGGCTGCGTGGCGTCCGGTCTGGCGCTGCACCTCGTCGCCAGCCACCAGCCACTGCACCGAGCCGAATTCGGTGGTCACGTTGGCGGCCGCGTGCATGTTGACGTCCACAAACTGTCCTTGGCCGGTGCGATCTCGGGCCAACAGCGCGGTCTGGGCGGAGAGCACCGCAAACACCGAGCCGGTCTGGTACCCCTGGTTGCCCCCGCCCCGCTGGGGCGGGATGGCGTGGTCGTCGTAACCGCAGCTCCACACGGGCCCGCCTGCGGCCAGCACGGTGAGGTCGATGCTCTCTTCTTGGGACCGCGGTCCGTTGCGGCCAAACGGGGTTAGCGACACCCAAATCAACTCGGGATGGTCGGCCCGCAAGGTGTCGTGGTCGATGCCCAGGTCGGCCAATCGGCCAGGGCGCTCCGACTCCAGCACCACATCGACGGTGGCAACCAGCGACCGGAACCGGTCCCGGCCGTCTTCATCCCCTAGATCCAGGGTCACGCCCAGCTTGGAGGCGTTGTAGTGCCACCACCACAGGCTGCGCTCGGGATCGGGCACATCGTGCAGGAACGGCTCAAATCCCCGGGTGTGGTGACCATCGGGAGGCTCAACCACAATGACCTCGGCCCCCATCCCCGCCAGTATCAGGCCGGCATACGCTGACGCTTCACCGGCCAGCTCCACTACTCGGATTCCTGCCAGAGCGCCGGGAAGATCGTTCCCCGCCATCAGATCACCCCCTCTGCGGCCAGGTCGGTCAACTCGGCGTCGGAATGACCGAGCAGGCCCCCAAGTATCTGGCGGTTGTGCTGGCCCAATAGAGGAGCTCCCCGCTCCAACACCCAGTCGGTCTCTGAGAAATGGGCAGGAATGCCGTCGACTCGAACCCGGCCCATCTCACCGTGGGTGACGGTGGGCCACAAGCCCCAGGCCTCGGTGTTGGGGTCGTTGTCGATCCGGTCCTCCGGCTTGGCCACTCCGGCAGCGGGCACGCCCACTGCTTGCAGTTGAGCGGCCGCCTTGAACCGATCCCGACCCGAAGTCCACGCCCGCACGGCATCGTCCAACTCGTCCTCATAGGCCAGTCGCCCGGCCAGATCGTCGAACCGCTGGTCGTTGATTCCCATTAGCCCGGCGATGGCCTGCCAATCGCGGTCGTCCCGGGCGGCCAGGGCCAGCCAGGCGTCGTGCCCGTCGGCCTCATAGATGCCGTGAGGAGCCATGGCCGGGAACTGGCTGCGGTTGCTGTAGGGCATGCCGTCGCGCCGCAGCGGCCGTCCGTTCACGGTGTAGTCCAATGCCACCGGGCCGAGCATGGTGGCCCCGGCGTCGGTACACGACATGTCGATCCATTGGCCCTCGCCGGTGCGGCTGCGGTGGATGAGCCCGGCCATGATGGCCATGGCCATGAAGTTCCCTCCGTGGTGGTCCATGTAGGAGTAGCCCCACCCAGCCGAGGGCATGTCGGGAAGCCCGGAGGTGAACGTGAGCCCGCAGCAGGCCTGCACGATCGGGCCCCACGTCTTGTACTTGCGATAGGGGCCTACGTGGCCGAACCCGCAGTTGGACACATACAGGATGTCGGGCTTGATCTCTTTCAGACGGTCGTAACCGAAACCCAGGCGCTCCAACACCCCGGCGGCGAAGTTCTCAGTGACCGCGTCGCTCACCGCGATGATCTCGGCCAGCAGCTCCTTGCCCCGCTCGGTGCGGAGGTTGAGCGTGACCCCCAGCTTCTCCACATTGTGGTTGTTGAAGCACCCGCCGAACTCATGGCCCCGGCGGTCGTCCACGAACGGGGATGTTCCCCGGAGCACATCCCATTTGCCCAGGCGCACGGGATCCTCAATGCGGATGATCTCGGCCCCGAAGGCGGCCATCCACCGGGTGGCCCCTGCTCCGGCCAGCTGTCCGGTGAAGTCGCAGATGCGAATGTGGGACAAAGCCTCAGATTTCACGGCCCGACCTTATGCGGTTGCACCCAGCCGAATCCGAGCCGGGAATCGCCGACGGCCCCGCCCGCCGTTCCCTAGGCTCCTCCCCGTGCGAGTGCTACACCACATGGAAGACGGGCGGCTCGACCCGATCATCGCCCGATTCGACACCGTGGAGTTCGTGTGCGTTCCCCGCCAGGGCGACATCCCCGATGGGGTGTCCGGCGATGTGCTTTTGACCATCCCCCGGGGCTATCCCAACCTCTCCGAGCTCCTGGACCTAGGGGTGGAGTGGGTGCACGTGACCAGCACCGGGATCGACGGGTTCCCGCTCGAGCTGCTGGGCGACCGGGTGATGACATGCTCTCGAGGGGCCTCGGCCATCGGCATCTCCGAGTGGTGCCTGGCCATGATGCTGGCCTTCGAGAAAGACCTGCCCGACATATGGCTCCAAAGCCCACCCGAGCGGTGGTTCACCGCCGATCTGGGGGCGCTCTACGGCAAGACCCTGGGCCTCATCGGCCTAGGGGGTATCGGCACCGCGGTGGCCCGCCGGGCGCTGGCCTTCGACATGTCGGTGCTGGCTTTGCGACGCACCGCGGCGCCTTCGCCTTTGTCCGGGGTGGAAATCGCCGGGTCGTTGGACAAGCTGCTGGAGCGCTCCGACCACATCGTGGTGGCTGCGCCGGCCACTGCCGCCACCCATCACCTCTTGGATGCCGACGCCCTGGCCAAAGCCAAAGCCGGCGCGCACATCATCAACATCGCCCGAGGCGACCTCATCGACCAAGACGCCCTGCGAGCCTCTCTCGACCGCGGGCATATCGCCCGAGCGTCGCTGGACACGGTGGAGCCCGAGCCCCTGCCCGAGGGCCACTGGCTATATGACCACCCCCAGGTCAGGCTCAGCGCCCACGTGTCCTGGTGCATGCCCGAATCTTGGGACTTCCTGATGGCCCCATTCGCCGACAATCTCCAACGCCACCTCGATGGCCAACCCCTAGCGGGAATCGTCAACCCCGACGAGGAGTACTAGCCGTCGGTTGACAACACTGCCGCCACCACCTCGCGGCGGCGGACCTGGCCGGTGGCCGGGGTGCGGGGGATGGCAGCCATGGTTTCTATGCGGCGAGGGTGCTTGAACCGGGCCAGGCGGTCGCTCAGGTGAGCTTGCACGGCATCGGGAGTGGGCAGGGCAACGCCTGGCGCGAGCACGAACACAGCGCACACCACTTCGCCCCAGCGGTCGTCGGGAATGCCCACCACCGCCACTTCGGCAGCACCGGGGAAGTCAGCCAGATGGCCCTCGACCTCAGCGGGCGACACCGTCTCCCCACCGGTGCGAATCACGTCTTTAACCCGTCCCACAATGGAGTAGAAGGCGTCGCCGTCCACCTCGGCTAGATCGCCGGTGCGGAACCAGCCGTCTTCGGCAAATGTCTCCGCGGTGGCGTCGGGATTGTCGAAATAGCCGTCGAACATGAACGGGGAACGGGTCTGCAACTCGCCGCGGTCGAGGCGTACTTCAGCACCGGTGTGGGCCTGACCGCAGCTTCCCGGCCGAGACTCCATGTCGGCGTCGTCCAGCATCGTGACCGAGCCGGCTTCAGTGGATCCGTAGAAGACCCGTCGATGGGCGTTGGGGAATGCGGCCTTCAAGTCGGCCAGCAGTTCGGGCGGGGTGGCCGAGGTGCCCGATGTGGCGAATCGCAGCGAGGCCAAATCGGCATGACGACCGGCTTCCAGCACCCGGCGCCACACCGCTGGGATGCAGTTCATGTAGGCGGCTCGGTGAGTATGCACAGCGTCGATGAGGACATCGGCATCGGCCCGGTCGGTGAACACCACTAGTCCCCGGGCCTGCCAGGCTTGAAGAGCGATGGTCCACGCCCCCATGTGGAACATCGGGAACATGCACACCGTGGCCCCCCTCGGCTCCAGCAGTGCCGGAGTGCGGGTGCGGAGCCAATTGCAACGGTGCGACAGCACCACGCCTTTGGACTTTCCGGTGCTGCCGCTGGTGAAGAACACCACATGGGGATCGCGCTCCCCCACTCCCGATGGCGCTGGTACGGCATCAGACGCCGACCGGGCCTCAGTCACGAGATCGAGCCCCGGACCGGTGCCTCCCAACCGCACCAGCGGCACCCCCACCTCGTCAGCAACTGCCTGCCCGGCCTCGGCATGTCCAGAGTCGACCACCAGCAGCCGAGGTCGGGCCAGGCCCACCATTTCGGCCGCCTCCTCGGGCGACAGCCGGGCGTTGGCCGGGGCGAACACCGCCCCCGCCCGGGCCAGAGCTACAAACAGAGACACCGACGCCAGGTTGTTGTCGCTCCAGGTGACCACCCGGTCGCCCCGACTCACCCCGAGTCCGGCCAGCACATGGCTCATCTGATTGGCCTGCCGGCCCAAATCCCCGTAGGTGAGCAGTTGCCCGTCCAGGGCCGCTGCCGGGCGATGCGGCACGGTCGCAGCCGCATTATCGAACACCGAGCCGATCACCAACTCCATCGCCGGGCACACTATCGGGAGATGGGGGCTCCAACCGTGGTGGTCACTACCGTTATGGGCAATGACAGAGCAAACAGGGCCACGATCTAGGGCCGCAGAGCTCGCGCTCGAAATGGCCTATGCGGCCAAAGGCCCGGAAGCCAATCGCGAGCTGTACGCATCGTGGGCCAAGACGTACGAGTCGGGTTTCATCGTCGACAGCGGATACGTCTACCACCAAGAGGTGGTCAAGGTCTTCAGCGATGGATTCACTCAAAGGAGCCAGCCCGTGCTGGATGTGGGCTGTGGTACCGGAGTCGTGGGCGGCGAGCTGGCCAAGTTGGGCGTGTCCGTCATCGACGGCATTGACATCTCGCCGGAAATGCTGGCCGAAGCCGCGGCCAAGACATGCAACGGTCGCCCGGTGTACCGACAACTCATTGAAGCCGACCTCACCGGTCATACCGAATTGGCCGTTGGCACCTACGCCGGCATCGTGAGCTCAGGAGCATTCACCCATGGGATCTTCGGTCCGGAGACGATTTTGAAACTGCTCCGGGCGGCCAGCCCCGGTGCTCGTTTCGCGCTCGGGATCAACTCTGCCCATTTCGAGGAGTTCGGCTTTGCCGACTGGCTCGAGCAACAGCAGCTCGACGGCCATATCGCGGAGCTTGAATTCACGTTGCGCCCGATTTATGGCGGGGCAGACGAGGCCGACCCCAACCAGTGGACCCGCATCGCCGCATTCGCCGCCGCATGAGCGGTGCTGCCGGACTCTTCAGCCTGGCGAACGACAACGTGGCACCATAGGACCATGAGCTTGACGTCCGATCCGCTCCCCGACACCGAAACGGACAAGGCGTTCGATCCCTTCGCCTATCCCGAAGAGGTGCCCATCGACACCCTGGCCGAGATGCGGGCCGAGTGCCCGGTGGCCCGGACTCCCACCGGCTGGTACCTCACCAAGTTCGACCATGTCTTGGAGGCCACCAGAGACGTGGAGACCTTCGTGTCCAGCTTCCGCGATCCCGGCGTGGTGGTCCCCGAAGAGGAGAAGCTCATCAGCGAGATCCCCGAACCACGTCACGGCAAGGTGCGGAGGATCATCAATGCCACGGTGGCCCATCACAAGTCGATGCGGGCCGAGCCGTTCGTGCGGGATCTGTGCCACCAATATCTCGATCCGATCTTGGAGCGGGGCCACGGCGAGCTGGTGGCCGAGTTCATCACCCCGGTACCCATCAACGTGATCTCCCACCTCATCGGGGTGCCCGCCGAGGACTGGGAGCAGTTCCACGCCTGGACCGACGAGGTGGTGCTGGGCGACTACCCCCGCACCAACCGCAACGAGCGGGGCGAGGGCCTGGCCGGCGCCCATCCCGAGTTCTGCGCCTACATCGACGCCCTGATCGCCGAGCGGCGGGCCAGCGACGAGGCCCCCGACGACCTAGTCACCCGGCTCATCACCACCGAGATCGAGGGCCACCGCCTCACCGACGTGGAGATACGCACCCAGTTGGCATTTCTCATCATGTCGGGCAACGAGACCACCCGGCATCTGATCGGCAACCTGCTGTGGCGCATCATCGGCGACTCCGAGCTGTTCGCCACCCTCAAGGCCGATCGAAGCCTCTCCGAGCGGGCGGTGGAGGAGTCACTGCGGATCGACTCCCCCGCCCACATGCTCATTCGGGATTGCACCGCCGACACCGATGTGTTCGGCGCTCCGATGCGCAGCGGCGACAAGATCGTGTTCGGGGTGTCGTCGGCCAACCGAGACGAGGACTACTTCGACCACCCCGACGAGTTCCGGCTCGACCGGGACCGCCCCAAGGACCACATCGCCTTCGGCGGCGGCCCCCACATCTGCCCGGGCGCCAGCCTGGCCCGCCTGGAGGGAAGGGTGGCGTTGGAGGTGTTCTTGGATCGAGTGGCATCTGCCGAGCTGGCCCCCGGGTGCGTTCGCAAGAAGACCCCGGTGTTCTGGGCCAACGGACCCGACCGCCTCGATGCCTTCTTGACTCCCGAACCCCTTGGCTGAACAACAGCCCGAGGGTGAGACTTACACCCACGGCTACCACCAGGTAATCGTGGGATGGCACTCCCGGCGCACTGCCGAGACATGCGCGGCCTTCCTGCTGCCTCGACTGCGGCCCGATGCCGAAGTGCTCGACATCGGTTGCGGCTCGGGCACCATCACCGCTGGTCTGGCCCGCCGCGCTGGGCGGGTGGTGGGGTTGGACATATCGGCTGAAGTCGTGGACGCGGCCCGTGCCCATGCTGACGACTGCGGCCTGTCCAACGCATCCTTTGAGGTCGGCTCGGTCTACGAGCTGCCATGGGATGACGCCAGCTTCGACGTGGTGTACGCCCACCAGGTGCTCCAGCACCTTTCCGATCCGGTCCGGGCTTTGCGGGAGGCTCGGCGGGTACTGCGCCCCGGCGGACTGGTGGCCGTACGCGACTCCGACTATGCCACCATGATCCACGCCCCCGTGTTCCCGGCCATCGAGCGCTGGCGAGACCTCTACCACCAGGTTGCGACCGCCAACGGCGGTGAGGCCGACGCCGGTCGCTACCTGCTGTCGTGGGCAATGGAAGCCGGTTTCACCGAAATCGAGGCCACTGCCACCACCACCGCCCACACCGACCACGAGGGTCGGACTGTGTGGGGCGAGATGTGGGCGGTGCGGTCAATCGAAAGCGATTTCGCCGAACACGCAGTCAACAACGGATTCGCCACCCGCGATGAACTACAGGAAATCTCCGACGCCTTCCGCCAATGGGCTTTCCAGCCCGACGGCTTCTGGGCCTGGGTGAACGGCGAGGTGATCGGGGTCTGCCCGCCGGACTGAAACTGTCATACCCACCCTTAATCTCGGGTAATGACGGATAAACCGAAGATCGATCAAATGCAGATTCCAGAGATGGTGCCAAAGGGTCGTCGCACCGCACACCACGCTCCTGAAAGGTCCACCGATGGGGATCGCCCTCGTGACATGCTGGTAAGCAGTGCAAAGGCGCATGGCGACTTATCCAAGACCGCGAACGCCATGATGGCGCAAAGGGAGCCAAGCGAGGCCGAATCATCCCTGCCTGACTACGGCCCTGGCTTCCCAATCTCCCCCATCCCGGCTGTCAATGTTGCCTCGGTGCCTCAGCGCTCACCACTACGCTACCCAGGCGGAAAGACCTGGCTCATTCCCCACATACGGGCTTGGCTCTCACCCATGCAGCCCAGACCAAGGACGCTCATTGAGCCGTTCTGCGGCGGAGGCATAGTTGCTCTCACGGCCGTGTGCGAGAGCTTGGTCGAACAGTGCTTCATGGCCGAACTAGACCACGATGTGGCTGCTTTCTGGCACGCGGCGCTGCGCCACAACTCCGAGTTGTGTCACCTCGTCTCTCAGTTCGAACCGACACGCGAATCTGTATCGGCCCTGGCAAACCAAGCCCCCCGAGAGTTGCTCGAGCACGGGTTCCGCACCTTGGTCCTCAACCGAACCCGTCGCGGGGGCATCCTCGCCCCTGGGGCTGCCTTGACAAAAACCGGGGAAAACAACAAGGGTCTCTCATCTCGTTGGTATCCCGACACCATCATCCAACGATTGCGAAACATCGAAGCCCACGCGCCGCAGATCAACTTCTGTGAAGCCGATGGGCTAGATCTCTTGGAGGTCATTGCCGAGGCTCCCGGTACAGTCGCCTTCATTGACCCTCCGTACACCGCAGGCGGCAAACGAGCCGGCAGGCGTCTCTACAGCCACAGCCAGATAGACCACCGACGACTCTTCAAGATCCTGGCGCAAACCCCGGTGGATTTTCTGATGACCTACGACCGTTCGCCGGAGATAGCCGAACTCCTCGCAGAATACGGTTTCCACGCCGTTGAAGTAGTCATGAAGAACACCCACCACGCTCACATCTCCGAACTCGTCATAACCCGACGGGCGGTCTTCAAGTAACTGACGGTCCTCCCGATGCCCGAAGAACTGAAAACCCGATACGGGATAGCCGAATGGTACGGGCGGGACTTCACATCACTAAACGCAACCCAACGAGTGACCTTCGCTGAGCACGCGCTAGGCGAGGCTGGCGCTGAACCGCCTGCCTGCCCCTTCCAACCCAACCATCCACCATGCTCGAAGAAGGGTGGCGTCTGCTCTATCCAGCGCTACACGGAAGGCAAAAGCCATCGCCTTGGCATGTCAGTGGACGAGCCAGTCATCACCTGTCCGCGCCGCTTCGAAGAGGAGAACCTCGTGAACAAGTGGCTGGCCGAGGTTGCTGGTTTTCCCCTTGGAGAGACCCAAGTGGCTAGCGAAGTCCCTTTCATGCGGAGCACAGAGACGAATAAGCCTGCTGGCAAGATCGACGTGATCGTTGCCCACGTACAGGGAGGGAACTTGAGATGGCATGGATTGGAGATCCAAGCCGTCTATTTCTCCGGCAGGGGGATGACCAGCGAATTCGAAGCACTGCGAGACGACACCCACGAACCACCTCCCTACCCATCGGAGGTCCGCCGTCCTGACTGGCGTTCCTCAAGCGCCAAGCGCCTGATGCCACAACTCGAGATCAAGGCACCCACTCTCCGACGGTGGGGTGCCAAGCTCGCCGTCGCGGTCGACCGCCCATTCTTCAACGCTGTCGGCGGCACCAGCGATCAACCCAGCCACGACCTCAACGAAGGCGACATCATCTGGCTCGTCACCCGTCTGGAACGCGCAGCCGCAGGTATCTGGCGGCTAGCTCAAGACCATTGGGAGGTGCTCACCCTGGAAGACTCCAACAAACGCCTCCAAGCCGCCGAAACCGTCAGCCGAGAGCACTTCGAATTGGCGCTGGTATCCCGCTTGCGGCCTTTGTGAGTTCGTTGGTCGGCTAGATCAGTGAGGGCAGAAACTGTCATACCCCCTGCTTAGGGTGGGGGCATGGATAAAACCGCACCGAGAATACTCCCGACATTTGACTCGCCACCTCGGCCCAGATGGTTGGTGGAGGCTGCGAATGAAGCCGCCTCGGCTTCATTTGCCGACTACAGCCGAACAGAGTGGCCCGACAAGGTTGCCTACGCCTGCAACAAGATGCCGGCACTGGCTGTCCAAGCGTGTGGCAACCGTCCTCTGATAGGCGACCCGCAGAATGCCCGCCGTCTTGAGACGGGATCGACGGACGATGACTTCGGCGTGGCCCTGGCCGGGGAATTGCTGGGGGAGATGGTGGGCCGATTGGCATTCTCCTACGAACCCGAAGAACTGTGCCGCAGCGCATACCCAGTCTTGTGGGATCTGGCTCTTGACGAATGCGCCAACGACCCCGACATGCCTGAGGCGCCAGACGGGACTCTGTACGACCACGACATCCGGTTATCTGAATCCTGTGAATCTGGGCCACCCTGGCCCTCAGGCCTGCACTTCGCCAGCCACGCGGTAATGGAGTTTGCCCACCATGCTTCTGCCTATAGCTCGCATGGCCTCGGATTGGCCCATGCTTCTTCGGTCCCAGTGTTTTGGCCGCCTCCTGACGCGCCCCCTGCGCTGGCCTCGGCCCGGCGTGCTTTGAACACTGCCCTTGAGTCCGCTCTGTTGGGCAAAGACGAGTGCACCGCCAGCCTGCATGCCTACCTTTCCGCCCGCGACAACCCCAATGTCCCCGACCCAACCCTTGCGGAGACCGACCAGGTGGCTGCGGCTCTACGCGACTGGAATGAGACGGTGATTCCCGCGGCCAGAGGTCTTGCAACAGCCACCTATGCCCATGCCTGGGAGTGGGCCAGCGCCGATCAGGACCGCTGGGACCTCGGTGTGATCGTCTATGCCCACACCGAAGCGTTTCTCTCCGTCCACCACCTGAGGCAAGCCACCGACGCTTACGACCTGACCGACGCCGCCTGTCGCAGCCATGCCTGGTGGTGGTGCCACGACCGGGGATTGGACGTTTCCTTTCTCCGGGAAATGGCGAGTAATTGGTAGCGCCGCCTGAACGCTACCTTTCCTCACTTCCACTACTTTTTCTAACCCTTTTCGATGCTCCTCAGTCCTTGATGGTTAGCAGTTCCAGGAGGTTTCCGTCGGTGTCTCGGAAGTAGACAGACTGGCCGCGTTCGCCGTTGCTGGCGGGGCGGGGGGCAGGACCTTCGATGACCTCGATGCCGCAGTCGGCCAGGTGGGCCTGGGCCTCGGCGATGGTTCCACCCCAGCGGAAGCACAGGTCTACCGACCCAGGGGTAGGCAGGCGGGCGTGGGGAGACGCGGGGGCGGCCGCGGGATGCACATTGATGCGGTTGGCCCCCAACTGCATCATCACGATGGGGATCTTCCCGGCCCGGAACTCCTCCAAGTACATGGGCTCGGCACCTAACACCTGACCATAAAAGGCCACGGTGGTTTCCACGTCGGCCACGGTGATGGCCAGGTGGTCGAATCCTTCAACGCTCATGTTTCCTACTCCCGCACCCAGGCAAACCCCACCCGGGCGACTTCCCAACCCTAACCGCGCCTCCCAACAGAGAAAGCCGCTCATATTATTGATTTATTTCAATAAGGGATTCATGCCATACTTGATGGGTGGAAGCAGTCGAGCTGCACCCGCTTTTCGTTCAACAATTCGAATCCATGTGCCAAAACCCGGACTCCTACGATGTCGCCGCGGAAATCGCTGCCCTCATCGACATCCTCAACGGCAAGGGGCACGCCATTGAAGGAGAGGACCCTGGTGACCCCAGTCACCCAATCGTCATCTCCCGCTTCCAGATGTTCGCTCTCCGCCGCACACCCCCCACATCTGCCACCCCCTATGCCACGGGCCCACCTGTGCTGCGCATCCCCTATGTCTGGTTCGACGCTCCTAACGCCACTGAGGTCGCGGTCGTCATGATGATCGGCGACAAAACCGCCCTCGGCAACCGTTGGTATCCACACACGGTGACCCGCATCGAATCCCAGCTCATCCCAAGCTGGGAACACAACCATCCCCAACACCGAGCCCAACTCAGGAGGACACGATGAGCCCTTCATCCATCCCCGACCCCGCCTTTGACACCGAACACACTGAGGAGGACTTCGCCAACGCTACCCAGCGATACCACACGGCCCGCGACGAACTCTTGACCGACCCAGCAACCAAGGCCACCTACGACCAGACGACCGCTGAAATCACGGCTCACCTTGAGGCAAAGGAGGCCACTTTGGCCCAAGTCCGCCGGGCAATCGGCCTTACACAAACCCAGATCGCAGCGACACTGGGAATGAGCCAAGGCGACGTTTCCAAACTCGAACGACGAGACAACCTGCACCTCGCCACACTTGCCCGCTTCATTGAGGCCACCGGCGGTCGGCTTCGTATCTGCGCCTCCTACGGCGACACCGAGGTCACTCTTCACCTCGGCGACTTGACGAGCATGCACAGCGACGAAGGTTCGCCGTCCACCTGAGCCGAGAGAAACCAAAGGTGCTACTCAAAGATTGCTGTGATTTGCAACCCACCCAGCGATCGCATCCTTGCTCTCATTTGTGACACCGAAGCTAGATTGAAGATTCCAGTTCCATCCAAGCACCTGCACCGAGTGCCCAAGTGGTCGAATCCCTCAACGCCCATAGTGCTTACCCTCGCATTGGGATGCCCGCGGTGGAGCCCCCGTCGATGATGTACTCGTGGCCAGTTTGGTACGACGAGGCATCCGACACCAGATAGCAGGCCAGATCGGCTACCTCGGAGGCCACCCCAGCCCGGCGCAGCGGCACATGGCCGAACAGCTCGGGGCGGCCGTGGCGGTCGGCCGACAGCATGGCGGTCTCGATCGGGCCGGGATGGATTGAGTTCACCCTGATTCCCCGAGGGCCCAACTCAATGGCAGCCACTTTGGTCAGCCCCCGCACCGCCCACTTGGTGCCCCCATAAGCCGAGTGGTGGGCGATCCCCTCCATGCCGGCAATGGACGAGATGTTGACGATCCCCCCGCCGCCGGCCTCGGCCATGGTGTCGGCCACGCTCTGGATGCCCAGGAACGTGCCCAAGTAGTTCACCTCCCAGATGCGGCGCAGGCTCTCGGGAGTCTCGTCGGTAATGGGGGCGGTCCAGTGGATGGCCGCGTTGTTCACCAGCGCCCGCAAAGGTCCCTGCTCCACGGCGGCGGCCACCACTCGGGCCCAGTCGTCAGGCGAGGACACGTCGTGGTGCAGGTACACAGCCTGACTCCCCAACTCCGCGGCTACCGCCTCCCCCGCCTCGTCGAGCACGTCGCCCATAACTACGAACGCGCCTTCGTCCACAAACTTCCGGGCTTCGGCCTCGCCTTGTCCCCGGGCCGCTCCGGTCACGATCGCTACTCGTCCATCCAGACATCCCATGGCGAAGTTCTAGCCGATCAGATCACCGCGGCTCGGAGTAGTGTTCACAGCCATGCCATACCCTCAATCACTCCTGGACATCGCCGCTCGCATCAACAACTGGGGGCGCTGGGGCGAGGACGACCAGATCGGCACGCTCAACTTCCTCACCAACGAGGTGGTGAAGGAGGCGGCGCAGTGCATCCGCACCGGCAAGCGCATCTCGCTGGCCTATCCCCTTCACAAAGACGGCCTTCAAACCGGCGTCATCCCCGGGCGGGTGAACCCGCTGAAGACAATGGTGTCGCTCAACGCCTCCATGCTGGGCGACCCCGACATGTTCCACACCAGCGACGACGTGGTCACCATGGGCCTGCAATGCGCCACCCATTGGGACGGGCTGTGCCACGCCATGTACCGGGGCAAGCTCTACAACGGCCACGACGCCTCCACCATCACCGAATGGGGAGCGTCGGTGTGCGGCATCGAGCAGGTGAAGAGCCTCACTGGGCGAGGCGTGCTGCTGGACATCGCCAAGCTCCACGGGGTGGATGTGCTGGAGCCGGGCCATGCCATCGGCTACGACGACCTGACCAACGCGGCCGAGGCCCAAGGGGTCGAGATCCGAACCGGCGACATCATCCTGGTCCGCACCGGTCTGTTCGCATATGCCAAGGCCGGCGATCTGGACAACTACTACGGCGAGCCCATACCCGAGATGGGGGTCGTGCGCTCCGCTGGCATCGGCGTGACCGCCTGCGAGTGGTTCTACGACAACAACATCGCCGCGGTGGCCACCGACAACATTGTGTTCGAGGTGCTGCCCTACGACCCGGCCTTCGAAGGGGCGATTATCGCCATCCACTGCCTCAACCTGGTTGACATGGGCCTCACCCAAGGCCAGAACTGGGATTTGGAGGAGCTGGCTGCCGACTGCGCCGCCGACGGCCAATACGACTTCTTCTTGGAGGCATCACCCCAGCCGTTCGTCGGCGGACTGGGTTCGCCGGTAAATCCAGTAGCCATCAAGTAGCGGAAGTCTGAGCTCCAAGCTCAGGCCAACGCGCCAACCCGCTCTTCGAGCCAGGACAGATCTAGGTTGTCTCGCAGGGCGTCGGCCAGCCGGTCCAGGTCTCGCTGCCAGCGTTCCTGTAAATCTTCACCTGGAGATGTCTTCCAGCCCAGCCACTCCTCCAGCACCGCGTGGCGGTACTCAGCCCGATCGAACAGCCCGTGTACGTAGGTGCCCATCACCTGTCCGTCAGCCGACCGGGCGACAAAGGGATAGAGCATCGGATCAGGCGGACTCTCGCCGTGGCGAATCTCGTACCCGGAGAAATCCAGTTCGCTCGGCCACCGGGACCGCCCGGCGACGGTCCGGACCAGCTTCTCAAGCTTGAGTGTCGCTTCCACCGGAAGCCAGCCCAGCCCTTCGGTCTCCACCGGTCCCTCGATGCCTAGGGGATCGAGGATGCGCTCACCGAGCATCTGGAGCCCACCGCACAGGCCGAGCACCCGACCGCCGTAGCGAACATGGCGCTCTAGGGCCTCCACCCAGCCGTATTGGCGAAGCCACGACAAATCGGCGGCCACTGCCTTGGACCCGGGCAGCACCACCAAGTCGAGCCCGGTGAGCGATTCAGGATCAGCCAACCAGCAGAAATCCACTTTCGAGTCGGCGGCAAACGGGTCCATGTCGGTGGTATTGCTGGCCCGGGGATAGTGGATGCCGCCGACCCGCAACTCGGTCGGCGTGTCTTGCTCCCGGCTGTTGCACCCTTCCTCCAGATGCGAGTACGGCGCGTCTTCTTCCGGCAGGGCCAAATCGAAAACATAGGGCACGCACCCCAGCAGTGGTCGCTGAGTCCGCTCTTCCAGCCATTCGCAGGCTTCTCCAAGCAGTGACGCATCCCCCCGGAACCGGTTGACAACCAGGGCCTCCACCAGTTGGCGATCAGGGGAATCGAGAGTGTCCATGGTGCCGAGCAGAGAAGCGAACACGCCCCCTCGGTCGATGTCGCCCACCAGCCACACTGGCACGCTGGCGGCCTGGGCGAATCCCATGTTGGCGATGTCACCGGCCCGCAGATTGGGCTCTGCCGGGGATCCCGCCCCTTCGACCAGCACAAAGTCGTACTCCTTGACCAATCGCTGGAAGGCGGCGAGCACTTCTTCCAAGAGGCCCTCCCGATCTTCTCGGAATCGGCTGGCCATCAGCGCCCCCCGAACCCGGCCCAAAACCACGAGCTGGGCCCGACGGTCGGCCTCGGGCTTGAGCAACACCGGGTTCATGTCCACCGTCGGTTCCAGGCCGCAGGCGAATGCTTGCAGTGCCTGGGCTCGCCCGATCTCGCCTCCGGTGGGACAGGCCGCCGAGGCGTTGCTCATGTTCTGCGGCTTGAACGGGGCGACGCGAACACCGGAGCGGGCCAGCAGGCGGCACAACCCCGCCACCAGCAAGGACTTGCCGACGCCCGAAGCAGTCCCCTGGATCATCAGCGCGTTGGTCATGGCACCGGTGAGTGCGCCTCTCGGATAGCGGCGGCCTCGGCATCTTCTTCTTCTGAGCGTATTCGTCCTCGCAGGGGAATCTGCTTGATCAGCAGGGCAGCCAGGATCGCCGCGGCGACTGCCGGAGCGCCCACTATGAAGCAGCCCTGCACGCCCACCACAAAGGAGTCCAACACCGCGTCCAAAGTGGCCTGGTCATCAATGGCCCTGATCTGCTCGGGGCTGCCCAGCAACCGATCCGGGTCGGGCAGGCTGGCGCGTTGATCTGGGGTCACTTTCTGAGCCAAAGCCGAATCCAACCCGGCGGCGTAGATGGCGCCCATCACCGCGGCCCCGATCGTGCCCCCCAGAGAGCGCACGAAGTTGGTGGCCGCCGACACCATGCCGATGTCGCGGTGGTCGCTGGCGTTTTGCACCACCAAGATCAGCACGGGCATGGTCATTCCCAAACCCAGCCCGATCACGAACACCATGAGGCCCGTCTGAACCTGGGTGGTGTCGCGCTCCATGAACAGGGCCAGCAAGGCCAGCCCGATAGTCATGAGCGTGGTGCCCAACACCACAAACTCCTTGTAGCGGCCGAACCGGGTAATGAGCCGCCCCGACAAGACCGAGGTGAAGGTGATGCCGATGAACATGGGCATCATGTTCAGCCCCGACCCCGTTGCGCTCACCCCGGTGACGATCTGCAAGAACACCGGCACGAACAGCGTGGCGCCGAACATGGCCAAACCGATGAACAGCATCACCACCATCGACCAGCGGATGATCCCGTTGGCATACAGCCGAGGCGGAAGGATCGGGTCGTCGGCTTTGGTCTCCCACCAGAAGAACCCAGCCAGCAATACAGCGGAGGCAATCAGGATCAGCACCATCTCCGCTGACGCCCAACCCAGTTCGTCACCGCCAAGGGTGAGGGCTATGAGCAGCGGGCCGAAACCCGCCACCAAGAGCCCCGCTCCCAACCAGTCAATGGGGCGGGACACCACGTCGAGGCGTACGTTGAACAACACCGCGATGGCCGCCATCGAGGCCAGGCCCACCGGTATGTTCACGTAGAACACCCAGCGCCAGCTCAGGTGGTCTACGAAGAAACCGCCGATGAGCGGTCCGGCCACGCTGGCCGTGCCGAATGTGGCCGCGATGTAGCCCTGGTAGCGGCCCCGCTCGTTGGGGGCCACCACGTCGCCCACGATGGCCATGGGCAGCGCCAGAAGGCCGCCGCCGGCCAAGCCCTGGAGCGCTCGGAACAGCACGAGCTGCATCATGGTCTGCGACAGGCCGGCCAGTGCCGAGGTGATGATGAAAAAGCCGATGGTGAGCTGGAACACCAGCTTGCGGCCGTAGATGTCGCTGAGCTTCCCGATCAGCGGCGTGGCGATGGTGCCGGTGAGCAGATAAGACGTGATGATCCAGGCCACCTGATCCTGGCCCCCCAGCTCGCCGGCGATGGTGGGCACCGCGGTGGCCAGAACCGAGTTGTCCAGCGCGGCCAGAAACATACCGGTCATCAGGGCGACCATGATGATGTGGACCTGGCGGGGAGCGAGTTCCTCCGGTGCCACCAACTTGGGGTTGAACAGGCGGGCCATCATCTCAACCGGCCCGGCAGATCAACCCATCAACCACTAGATGGCCCGGGTCTTTCCCTCCCAGTAGGGATCCCGCAGGCGGCGCTTGTACAGCTTGCCGTTGGGATCGCGGGGCATCTCGTCGGTGAAGTCGATGGAGCGGGGCCACTTCTGCTTGGCGATCTGATCGCGGAGGAACTCCATGATGGCCCCCCGGGTGTCGTCGTCGGCAGCCACCCCGGCGGCGGGCTCGATGACCGCCTTGATCTCCTCGCCGGTGTCCTCGTTGGGGATCCCGAACACCGCGGCGTCGCCCACCAGAGGGCTCTGGAGCAGGGCGCCCTCGATCTCGGCGGGGTAGATGTTCATCCCGCCCACGATGATCATGTCGTTGGAGCGGTCGTTGAGGAACAGGTAGCCGTCGTCGTTGAAGTAGCCCACGTCGCCCACGGTGAAGAACTCCTCGTCCAGACGGGCCTTGTCGGTCTTCTCCTTGTCCTTGTAGTACTCAAAGGTCTGTCCCTGGGGCATCTTCATGTAGATGGTTCCGCTGGCGCCGGGAGGCAGGCGGTTGCCGTCGTCGTCCACCACGATGACCTCCGATCCCGGCCACGGGCGGCCCACCGTGCCGGGGTACTGGCGCCACTCGTCGGGGGGGATGTAGGTGCCGCCGCCCTCGGTGGCCGCGTAGTACTCCCAGATGCAGTCGCCCCACCAGTCGAGCATCTTCTGCTTGGTCTCCACCGGGCAGGGCGCCGCGGCATGGATCATGCGCCGCAACGATGAAACGTCGTAGCGCTTCTTCACCTCGTCGGGAAGTTGGAGCAGGCGGTGGAACATGGTGGGGACCATGTGGCTCTGGGTGACCTTGTAGCGGTCGATGCGCTCCAGTGCCCCCTCGGCGGTCCAGCGGCCCATGAGCACCGCGGGATGCCCCATGTGCAGCGACGTGGTCGTCCAGATGTTCACCGCGGTGTGGTACAGCGGGGCCTGCGTGATGTGGACGTTGTCTTGGTGGGGCATGATGCCCAGCAGCATGAACAGCCCACCGGAGCCGGCGGCAGACTCGTCGGGGTGGACGCCGGGCAGGGCCCGCCGCACGCCCTTGGGCCGACCGGTGGTACCAGAGGTGTAGAACATGAACGAGCCGGTGGTGAGGTCGTCGGGCCTGCTGGCGGGCTGGGAATCGACCAGCTCAGACAACGGGCGGAAGCAGTCGATGCTCCCCACCGAGAACCGGTTGGCGGCGGGCACATCGCTCTCCTCCAGCACCCTGGTGGCCTGCGCCGCGAAATCCTCGTGGACGATGAACGCCTTGGTCTCGCTGTCGTTGACGATGTAGGCGATCTCGGGGCCGGCCAAGTGCCAGTTCACCGTGGTGAGGTAGAAGCCCCCCTGATAGGCGGCCAGGGAGACGGCCGTCTGCTCGATCCCGTTGGGCAGCACGGTGGTCACCTGATCGCCCACCTCAAGCCCAGCAGCCCGCAGACCGTGCACGATGCGGTTGGTCAGCTCGGCCAGCTCCCGGTAGGTGATCTCGTTGTAGTCGGGGTCTACCACCGCCAGGCGCTCAGGGTCAGCCTCGGCGATCTTCCAGAATCCCAGCACGTCGGTCTCAGCCATTTGTCCTCCCGTCGGCGTGCGCGCTTGGAGGATGGTAGGCGCAGTCTGCGGAGAGGCCGAAACCGTGCTTACATGCCGGTGAAGTCTGGAGGGCGCTTCTCCGTGAAGGCGGTGATGGCCTCCACGTTGGCCGGCGCCCCCATCAAACGGGAGAAGGCGGCATTCTCCCGTTCTCGGGCGGCGGCCACCCCATCGTGCCAGCCGTGGGTGATGAGGGCCTTGGACTCCATCAGCGACGACACCGGCAGCGTGGCCAGTTTCTGGGCGTGGGCCAGCGTGGTGTCCAGCAGTTCATCGGGAGGGCACACCTTCCATACGAGGCCCATTTCCCGGGCCTCCTCCGCGCTGATCCACTCCGCGCTGAGCAGGGTCCACATGGCCTGCTGGCGACCTAGGAGCAGCGGGAAGGTGTAGCTGCTGGCTGCTTCGGGGGCCACGCCCAGGCTGGAGAACGGACACCGCAACCGGGCCTCCGACGACATGAAGGCCAGATCGGCGAACCCCAGCATGGTGGCCCCCACCCCGATGGCCAGGCCGTTCACCGCGACGATGAATGGCTTGGCAAAAGAGTCCATCTGGTCGATCATCCCGGCGAACCCGTGGACGCCGGGTTCCACGCCGCCCCCGCCGGGGTTGCGAGCGCCCATCTCCACCAGGTCGGTGCCAGCGCAGAACGCCCGTCCAGTCCCGGTGAGCACCACCACGGCCACATCGGGATCGGCAGCCGCGTCGATCAGTGCTTGAGCGGTGGCGTCGTACAGGGCCTCGCTGAACGCGTTCAGCGCGTCTGGCCGGTTCAAGGTCAGCAGCCGAACCCGGCCTTGGTCTTCGATCTCAAGCATCGACCCTCCTCTTACAGCGGATTCCAACGGGGCTCACGGCCCTCTCGAAATGCCTGCGATGCCTCGGACATGTTCCCGGTGAATGTGCCCAGTACCTGAGTGCGATTCTCCAACTCCATCGCGTGACGCAGGCTGGGGGCGTCCAGAGTGGCGTTGGCTCCCAGTTTGGTCATCCACACCCCGTACTCATTGTTGGCGGCGATCTGCCTGGCCATGTCAAGGGCAGCCTCCACCACCTGGCCGTCGGGCACCACCTGCGATACCAGCCCGATGCGATCGGCTTCGGCGGCATCGAAGATCCGGCCGGTGAGCATCAGCTCCCGAGCTCTGCCGGCCCCAACGATCCGGGGCAGCAGGTAGCTGTTGCCCACGTCAAGCGACGACAGACCCACCTTGATGAACACCGAGCCGAACCGGGCCGACTCCGCGGCCACCCGAACGTCGCAGTGCAAGGCAATGGCGAACCCTCCCCCGACGGCGGGGCCGTTCACCGCAGCGATCACCGGCACCCGCAGCTCGTAGATCTTGAGCATGAGGTTGGCCAGGTCGAGCTGCATGTCATAGATGGCCCCCACCCGGCTCTGCTCGGGTGGCTCGGCGAACCCCTGCTCGCCCCCGGCCTTGAGATCGGCACCGGAGCAGAATCCCCGCCCGGCGCCGGTGAGAACCACCGCCCGCTGAGACCGGTCCCGCTCCACCTCCTCAAGGGCCCCATACAAGTCGGCAATGAGTTCGGGGCTGATGGCGTTGAGCCGCTCAGGGCGCGACAAAGTGATCTGGGTGATGCCCGACTCGGGGGTATCGACCGTGACAGTGGACGCATCAAGCACGGTCCTCACACTAGAACTCGGTCGTCGGATAACCCGAGTTGCGCTCGGCCGTGTTGAAACGAAAGGGTCTCACGCCAATACATACTGGCCGGTCACAAGCTTGGGAGCAGCCGGGTGCCGATAAGGGGAGCAGGAATTATAAGCACTGCTCCCACTCGAATGGTGGATTTCCCTGTGAACCAGTTGTGGACGGCATGTCTCAGTCCTATAGTGCCGGTTCAGGCATGACCTTGGGCATTGTTGTAGGGGCCTATCTCGTCGTGCATTTGCTCGGCGCCTACTTGCTGCGCGCGTCCGGAGTTTCAACCGACCTGTTCGGCCGATTCCGCAACGTTCCCGACCTGCCCGAGCCGAAGCAGCTGTCCGAGTTCACCGCCTTCGTGGAGACCCACTCCTTCTGGGACACCGAGGATGATGAAGTTCTCGACAACGTCGACGAATTCGAGCTCCAAGCGGTCTTCTGGAACGAGAGGCGGCGCAGAAGCGCCTAAGCCCGCCCGCCCTCGGCGGCCCACCTCTTAGTTGGACTTGGCGTGGAGGCCGCCGTCTACCAGCACGACGGCGCCGTTGATGAATGATGCGGCGGGCAGCACCAATGACAAGGTGACCTGGGCAACCTCTTCGGGATCGCCGTAGCGTCGGGCCGGGACCCGGCGACGGGCGTATTTCTGCTTGGCTTCTTCAGGGATGTCGCCGGTCATCGCGGTGCGGATCGGGCCGGGGCAAACCGCGTTTGCAGTCACCCCCCACTGGCCCAACTCCACGGCCAATGCCCGGGTAAGCCCGACCACGCCGTGCTTGCTCACGGTGTAGGGAGATGTATTGGGCGTGGCCATCACCCCCTCGGTGGAGGCCACGTTGACGATGCGGCCGTCGCCATTGCGCTTCAAGTCGTCCAGGCAGGCCCGCACCAGGCGCATCTGCGCGGTGAGGTTCACCTCCATGGCGGCGGCCCACACGTCCTCGTAGTCGGCGGCCTCCACTGGAGCGCCGGCGGCAATGCCCGCGTTGTTGATCAGGATGTCCACCGGGCCCAGCTCGTTCCGAACCTCCTCCACCACTGGTTCCACCACTTCGGGATCGGCCAGGTCGCAGGCCACCGCCAATGCTGTGCCGCCCGCGTCGACGATGGCGGCCACCGTCTCCTCCACTCCGGAGCGGTTGACGTCGAGCGCGGCTACCTTGGCCCCCTCGTCGGCCAGAAGCCACGCCGTGGCCCGGCCCATGCCCGAGGCCGCGCCGGTGACCACCGCCACCCGCCCGGCTACCGACCGGTCCAGCTTGCTGAGGCGAGCCATCAGACCCGGTGGGCGCTCTCGTGCTCCAACAGCCAGGCCTTCACGTCGGGGCGGCCTCCGTACTCCCCCACCGACCCGTCGCTGCGCACCACCCGGTGGCAGGGCACCACCAAGGGGATCGGATTGCTCGACATGGCCGTCCCCACCGCTCGGGCCGCCCCGGGCGAACCGGCCATAAAGGCCAGCTCCCCGTAGGAAACCGTCGTGCCGTAGTCCACGGTCATCAACGTGTCCAGCACCCGGCGATAGAACCCGTGGCTCAGGTGCCAGTCCAGGGCCAGGTCGAACTGGTGTCGACGGCCTTCGAAGTACTCACCGAGCTGGGCGAAGGGCTCGTCCAGCCAAGCAGGGTTGCCCTCGCCCATCGAACCGGGCAGTTCGGCCAGCTCGGCCATCATGTCTGCCCTTTCCTCCATGTAGCCGAATCCGACCCTCACCAGCCCTTTCGAAGTAGCGGCAACATTCAGAGGTCCGATTGGAGTGTCCAGCGACCCCAGGGCCACACCGAGGTCATCGACCTCCGGTGATACAGAATCAGAGCGAGTCAGCAGCGCAGTTGGAGACATGGCACTGACCGTAGCGGAAGACCAGACTGACGCGGTGGAGTCATCGAGCACCGATATCTCTGGAATCGATGTAGCGCCGGTCACTGCCTGGCTAACCGGCAACATCGCCCACAGCGAGCCGCCATTCACCTTCGACCTGATTGCCGCCGGCGGGTCGAACCTCACGTTCCGATTGGCTGATTCCGGAGGCCGACAGTGGGCGCTGCGGCGACCCCCGGTTGGATCAGCGCTGGCCACCGCCCACGACATGGGACGGGAGTGGCGCATCATGGCCGCTCTAGGCGAGGCCAGCGACGTGCCGGTGCCCGAGATGGTGGCCTTCTGCGACGACCACACGGTGAACGGGGCCGACTTCTACGTGATGAGCTTCGTGGAGGGGCGCATCCTGAGGGACCAGGACTCCGCCGCCGACATGACACCCGTGCAGGCCGAGATCGCCACCCAGAGCCTGCTCGACGTGCAGATCGCCTTCCACACCCTCGACCTCGACGAGGTGGGGCTGGGCGATCTGGGCCGCCGGGAGGACTACGTGGGCCGCCAGCTCAAGCGCTGGCGCCGCCAAGTGGAGGCTGCCGGGGTGCGAGAAGTGCCGCTGCTCATCGAGCTGCACGAGCGGCTGAGCGCGGCCAAACCAGCCGAGACTGCCTCCCCAGCGCTGGCCCACGGCGACTATCGGTTCGACAACACCGTGCTCGACGACCAGTGGAAGATCGCCGCCGTCTTGGATTGGGAGCTGTGTACCACCGGCAATCCCATCGCCGACTTCGCCTGGTCGCTTCAGTATTGGGCTGATCCCGGCGACGACATGAGCTTCCTCACCGATCCACCCACCCTGTTGGACTGCTTCGTCCGCCGCCAGGAGGTAGCCGACCGCTACGCCACCCAGTCGGGCTTCGACCTGTCCGACCTCCCCTACTACGCAGTGTTCAGCTGGTGGAAGCAGGCCTGCATCGTGGAGGGGGCATACGCCCGCCGCTTACAGGGGATGACCGGCGGCATGGGAACCACTGGCGATGTCCACGACATCGCCCGACGAGTGGACGCCATGCTGGACCACGCCGCCGATATGGCCACCGGAGTGCTCTAGCCCGCCGAGGTCAGGCTGCGGCCGCCACCAAGGTGGTGAGCAGCACCAGGGTGAGCAGCGACATCGGCACCCCCAACCGGAGATAGTCGGTGAAGCGATAGCGGCCCGGGCCGTACACCATGGTGTTGGTCTGATAGCCGATGGGGGTCAGGAACGAGGCCGAGGCAGCTACTGCCACCCCGAGTGCCAGGGTGCGGGGATCCAAACCGGATTGAGCAGCCGCCTCCAGAGCCACCGGGAACACCAGAGCCACCGCAGCCACGTTGGTGATCAGCTCGGTGAGCAGCATGGTGGCGATCACAATGCCCAGTACCACCCCGGCGTCACCCAAAAAGTCGAAGCCGGTGACGATGCCGTCGGCTAGGTCCTCGGCCAAACCAGCCTCGTCCAGTGCCGCGCCCAGGCCGAACGCTGCTCCGATGGTGATGAGCACGCTGAAGTCCACCGCCTCTCTGGCCTCCCGGGGGGTAAGCAACCCGCCGACGACCACCGCTCCCGCCGCGATCAGCGCCGCCTCCAGCACGCTCAGCACCCCTGCGGCGGGCAGCACCACCAGGGCCACCACCGCAGCCAGCGCCACCGGCGCCCGCCGGCTGGCCCTCGGCGGCGACCCGCCCAACCGGGACACCAACAGAAAGTCGTTCTGGTTGCGCCACCGCTCGTCGAACCCATCGGCGGCTAGCACCAGAAGCGTGTCGCCGGTGCGCAGCCGCACCTGGCCGAACTTGGCCTCCACCGGAGCACCCGAGCGGTGGATGCCCACCACCGCAGCCTGGTAGCGGCCCCGGAAACCGGCCTCGGCCAGCGTCCGCCCGCTGAGCGGCGAAGCCGCCCCTACTACTGCCTCAAAGAACGTGTGGTCGTCGGAGTCCACCGCCTCCAGGTGGGGATCCTCGGCCGAAACCAGCCCGGACATCGCCTGGAGGTCCACCACCAGGTCCACCCGTCCGGCGAACGTGAGCCGGTCGCCGCCCCGGAGCACGAACGTGGGGGCCACCGGGGCGATCACCGTGCCCTGCCTTTCCACTTCCACCAAGAACACTCCTTGGAGGTGGCGCAGTCCCCCGGCCTCCACCGACTGCCCGTCGAACGCCCCCTGGGCGACCACCTCCATCGACACCAAGTAGGAACGGCCCTCGCCCGCCGCCTCGGGATCCCGCCGTTCGGGCAACAGCCAGGGGGCAGCAACAACAATGAGAACGAGTCCCGCACCGGCCAGTGGCAGACCGAATCGGGCCAGCTCGAACATCTCCAGTTCGTCGTAGCCCACCGACTGCAATAGGCCGCCCAGCACCAGGTTGGTGCTGGTGCCGATGGCGGTGATCGCCCCGCCCAAAATGGTGGCGTATGACAGGGGGATCAGAAACCGGGAGGCGGCCCGGCCATAGCGCTCTGTCCAGCCCCGCACCGCTGGCACCAGCATGGCCACGATGGGAGTGTTGGCCAAGAACGCCGACGCCGCACTGGCCGGGGTCAGCAGTCGGACCAGCGATACCCGGGTTCGAGACCCGCGGTCCAGCATTCGGGCCACCAATGGTTGCAAGGCGTTGGTCTTGGTCACTGCGCCGGCCACCACATACAGCGCCCCGATGGTGATGGGAGCGGGGTTGGCGAACCCGCGGAAGGCCTGGTCGGCGTCGATCACCCGCAACAAGAACAACCCACCGGTGGCACCCAGCACTCCAGCGGCAGGCGAAAGCCGGTTGCTGATGAGCCCCGCGCCCATCACCGCCAACACCGCGATCGTGAGCACCGCGTCACCATCCATCCTGAGTGATGCTATGAGCAGAAACCCGGGATTCCCGCCTGCTTTGTGGTCGATTGGCGGCTTGATGGCTTAAACACGGCCATCCTGCGATATGAAATACCTCCGTGGCTTCTAACTTGATCCAACCCCATGGCGGCGAGCTGACCGATCTGATGGTCGACAACGCCACCGCCGAGGAACTCAAAGCGGAATCGCGCGACCTTCCGTCGTTCACCCTCCAGCCCCGCCACCTGTGCGACTTGGAGCTGCTGCTGAACGGCGGCTTCTCGCCTCTGCGGGGCTTCATGGGCCAAGCCGACTACGAGCAGGTGTGCTCCGACATGCGGCTGGCCGACGGCACGCTTTGGCCCATGCCCATCACCCTGGACGTGGACGGCGACACCGCCGAGGCTGCTCAGGCCGCCGGCCGGCTGGCGCTGCGGGACATAGAAGGGGTCATGCTGGCCGTGCTCACCGTGGACGACGTGTGGCAGCCCGATACCGCGGCTGAGGCCGAGTCGGTATTCGACAGCTTGGACCCCGACCACCCCGGCGTGGGCCACCTGCTTCACAACACCGCTCGGTTCTACATGGGTGGATCGGTACAGGGCCTGCAACTCCCGGTCCACTACGACTTCACCGAGCTGCGGCGCACCCCGGCCCAGCTGCGGGCGGAATTCGAAGCGGCGGGCTGGAGCCGGATGGTGGCCTTCCAAACCCGCAACCCGATGCACCGGGCCCACGTGGAGCTCACCCGAAGGGCGGCGGTGGAGGCCGAGGCCAACCTGCTGATCCACCCGGTGGTGGGCATGACCAAGCCCGGCGATGTGGACCACTACACCCGGGGCCGGGTGTACCAGCACATCATCAAGCGCTACCCGGAGAACTCGGCCATGCTGGCCATGCTGCCGCTGGCCATGCGCATGGGCGGACCCCGGGAGGCGGTGTGGCACGCCATCATTCGCAAGAACCACGGCGTGTCCCACTTCATCGTGGGCCGAGACCACGCCGGGCCGGGCTCCGACGCCTCCGGCAACCCCTTCTACGGCCCCTACGACGCCCAAGACATGTTGCAGGACTACACCAACGAGCTGGGCGTGACCATGGTGCCGTTCAAGATGATGGTGTACGTCCCCGACAGCGACAGCTACCACCCGGTAGACGAGGTGGACGAGGGCACGGCCACGCTCAGCATCAGCGGCACCGAGCTGCGGGACCGGCTGGCATCGGGCGACGACATCCCCGAGTGGTTCAGCTACCCGGAGGTGGTGTCCGAGCTGCGCCGCACTCATCCCCAGAAGTCCAAGCAGGGCTTTACCGTGTTCTTCACCGGTCTGAGCGGCTCGGGCAAATCCACCATCGCCAACGCGCTCATGTCCAAGCTCCTGGAGCGGGGCGGCCGGCCGGTGACCCTGCTGGACGGCGATGTGGTGCGCACCAACCTGTCGTCGGAGCTGGGGTTCTCCAAGGAGCACCGCGACATCAACATCACCCGCATCGGCTATGTGGCCTCGGAGATCACCAAGCACGGCGGCATCGCCATCTGCGCGCCGATCGCCCCCTATGCCGGACCCCGGTACAAGAACCGGGAGGCCATCTCGGCCAACGGCGGCTACGTGCTGGTGTATGTGTCCACCCCGCTGGAAGTGTGCGAGGAGCGGGATCGCAAGGGGCTGTATGCCAAGGCTCGGGCCGGGATCATCAAGGAGTTCACCGGCATCTCCGACCCCTACGAGGAGCCGGCTGACGCCGACGTCGTTCTGCCCACCGTGGATCAGACGCCCGATGAAGCAGCCCAGGTCATCATCGACCACCTGGTGGCCGAGGGGTATCTGGAATAGATCGGCCACACAAGTGTCGCGGGCCGATGATCTACAACGAATTGCCGACGCGCTGGCCGCGGCCGACGAAGTGCTCAAGCGTTTCACCCCCGGGGAAATCGAATCGGAGCTCAAAGACGGGGGCGACCCGCTGACCGCGGCCGATACCGCGGTCAACGAAGCGCTGGCCGCGGCACTGCGAGGCGGTGACGAGGGCTGGCTTTCGGAGGAGACCACCGACGCCGCCAGCCGGTTGGACCGGCGCAGGGTGTGGGTGGTGGATCCAATCGACGGCACCCGGGAGTTCATCGACGGAATCCCTGAGTGGTGCGTCTCGGTGGGACTGGTGGAAGACGGGGTGCCGGTGGCCGGCGGCGTTCTGAGCCCGCCCAATGGGCACCTGATCATCGGATCGGACGAGACCGGGGTGGAGTGCAATGGCCAGCGCGCGGGCACCACGGGCACCACCGATATCCGGGGCGCGCTGGTGCTGGCCTCGCGCAGCGAGATGAAGCGGGGCGAGTGGGAGCGCTTTTTCTCCACGCCGATCGCGGTGCGCAATATGGGCTCGGTGGCCTACAAGCTGAGCCTGGTGGGCGCCGGACTGGCCGACGCCACCTGGACGCTGGTCCCCAAGAACGAGTGGGACGTGGCCGGCGGGGCCGCTCTGGTGAGAGCCGGCGGCGGTCAGGTGTTCGGGACCGACGGTACCGACGTGGTGTTCAACCGCCCCGACCCGCTGATGGATGGCTTCATCGCGGTCGCCCCCGGCCTTCGCGACCAGGTCATGCACTTGCTCGACATCTCTCCCCAACCGTGAACGACCATCAACTGGCTGCTTGGCTGGCTTCGGAAGCGGGCAAGCTCCTGGTCGATTTGCGAGAAGAGCTGGGCGGCCGGCGGCTGGCCCCGTTCGCCGTCGGGTCCCGAGGCGATGCCGCTGGCCACGACTTCATCGCCAATGCCCTCCAGCAGCACCGCCCAGAAGACATGGTGCTGTCTGAGGAGTCGATGGACGACCGCCGTCGGCTTGAGCACCGCCGAGTGTGGATCGTGGATCCACTCGACGGCACCCGGGAGTTCTCCATCCCCGGCCGCACCGACTGGGCTGTCCATGTGGCCCTGGTGGCCGACGGCGTACCCGTGGCCGCGGCGGTGTCCCTCCCGGCCCAGGACATCACCCTGGCCACCGAGCCGAGCTCTCCCACCCCGGTGGCGGCCAACCCTCCCCGAGTCATCACCAGCAGGAGCCGGCCCGGTCGACTGGCCCGCCACATCGCCGACAACCTCGGGGCCACCATCATCCAGTTGGGCTCGGCCGGGGCCAAGGCCGCGGCGGTGATCCGCGGCGAAGCCGAGGTGTACGCCCATGCCTCCGGGCTGCACGAGTGGGACCTGTGCGCGCCTGCCGCGGTGGCCGCGGCCGCGGGGCTGCACGTCTCCCAACTAAACGGAGCCGAGCTGCGGTTCAACCAATCCGACACCTACGTATCTGATTTCGTGATCTGCCACCCGAATCTCGCTGCGGCCGTGATCGCCCAGTGACGCTCACTGTCTTCTGCCCATAGATTGGGAGCCGCAGTGAGACTGGTGATCGCACGATGTTCGGTGGACTACGACGGCCGGTTGGCCGCGCACCTGCCCGAGGCAGTGCGGCTCATCATGATCAAGGCCGACGGCTGTGTGGCCATCCACGCTGACGGCGGCGCCTACAAGCCGCTGAACTGGATGAACGCCCCCAACCGACTGTCGGAGGAAGACGGCGTTTGGACGGTGGTGAACCCGGCCGGCGAGAAGCTGACCATCACCATCCACGAGCTGATCTCCGACACCGAGCACGAATTGGGCCACGACCCCGGGCTCGACAAAGACGGCGTGGAGGCCCACCTCCAAGAGCTGCTGGCCGCATCCCCCGAGATGCTGGGAGAAGGCCTCCGGCTGGTGCGGCGGGAATATCCCACCGACATCGGCCCGGTGGACTTGCTGTGCCGAGATGCCGACGGGAACGCCATTGCCGTAGAGATCAAACGGCGCGGGGAGATCGCCGGAGTCGAACAGCTCACCCGCTATCTCCAGTTCTTGAACCAAGATCCGTCGCTGGCCCCGGTTCGGGGCGTGCTCGCCGCTCAGGTCGTCCGTCCTCAGGCCCGGGCTCTGGGCACCGACCGGGGCATCGAGTGCGTGGAGATCGACTACGACCTGCTCCGGGGCATCGAACCCGACCAGGCCAAGCTGTTCTGAGGCCGCCCATGTCCGCTCTCAGGCCCGTCCCTGATCGGAATGTCAATCCCACTACGATCCCGTAATCCCCATGGATCGTCATCCACCCCTCCGCCTGCGCCGACCTCCCCGTCCTCCCTGGGTCTGGGCCCTCATGTTCGCCCCGGTGGTGCTGCTGGTCATCTGGCTGGTGTCTTGGCTGGTGGACTCGTCCAGCAACGACGACAAAACGCCCCGGGGGCTGAAAATCGAGAGTCCAATCCTGCCCGACGTCAGCATCGACATCGGCTTGCTGGGCCAGCAGGACGTGACCGAAGTGGTTGTGGAGCTGGCCGAGCGATTCCAGCAGACCCCGGTAGAGATCGTCACCCCCAGCCGGGTCGTCTCTTTCACCGCTGAAGAGATCGGTCTGGGGGTCGACGTGGAAGGCACGGTGGCGGCGATCATGAAGCTGGACAGCGGAACGAGCAACCCTGTCGGGTGGACCGCCTCATTCTTTGAGACCTCCCGATCAGAGCTGCTTCTCACCCTGTCGGCAGATGCCCTTCAGATTGCCAACCTGGAAGCCGACCTGCGGAAAGAGCCGGTAAACCCCACCATCACCTACGAAAACGGGACCTTCCTGGCGGTCCCGGGCATTGCCGGCGAAATCGTCGACTTGAATCCGTCGCTCCCCCTCTTGCTCGAGACCGCACGCCGTGGCGATGACCCCTTGAGAGCCGAGGCCGATGCCCGCCTGATCCCTCCCGAGTTCGACGACGACAACGTGACCGTTGCCGCCGACTGGATCAACCGGCGCACCTCCCAGGGGATCTTGGTGACGGTCCAAGAAGTCACCAAGCGAGTGCAGCCAGCCCAGCTTCGATCATGGCTGACCCTGCAAAACAACGGCGACCAGTGGGCCTACGACATCAACCGGCAGCAGGTGGAAGACGATCTGGCCGAACTCTTCGTGGAGGTGGCCACGGTGGCCTCGGAACCGGTGCTCACGATCATCGACGATGTTCCGGTGCTGGTCAGCGAGGTTCCTGCTCTCATCTGCTGTGAGGAAAACTCGGCCCGCACCGTGCTGCTGTCCCTCGATACAGGCCAGCCCGCCGTGGAGTTGGAGTTGCGGGAATCGAGCAAGATCAACGACCAGAGCTGGCTGATCGAGCGGGGCATCGTGGAGCTGACCGGTCGGTTCACCACGTACTACACGCCGGGCCAAGATCGGGTCTCCAACATCCACCGTATCGCCGACCTGATCCAAGGGGCGGTGGTCTATCCGGGTGAGACGTTCTCGGTCAACGACTACGTGGGCGAACGTACCGAGGAGAAGGGGTTCGTGGACGCCGGCGTGATCTACGACGGGATTTACACCACAGATGTGGGCGGGGGTATCTCCCAGTTCATCACCACCCTGTTCACCGCCACCTTCAACGCCGGGATGGAGTTTCCCGAGTATCAGGCGCACAGCATCGACATCCGGCGCTATCGAGAAGGGGTTGACGCCACCATCTCCTGGCCCAAGCCCGACTTCAAGTTCTACAACCCCCACCCCTACGCCGTGCTGCTGTGGCCCACTACGACCGCCGGCAGCGTCACCGTCAGCGTGTACTCCACTGCGTATGCCGAGGTGGAGTGGACAGCCCGGTATGACACGCCGCGTAGGTTCTGCACGGTGCGGACCACCGAGCGCAGCCGCTCCTATGCCGACGGCACCGTGCTGCGCGACTCGGTGACCGCGTTGTACCAGCCCCGAGAGGGCATCAACTGCGGCGGGACTTGCACCTCCTCGGTGCTGCCGCTGGACGCCGATGGCGACGGGGTAGCGGAGCTGGACGACCGGGGTCTGCCCGTGGCTTGCATCCTTCCCCGGAATTGCATCGGAGACCACGCGCCGGTGGATGTCAACGAAGACCTCAGGCCTGATCTCTGTTCCATTCCACCGGCCACAGAAGAGGAGGGCGAGCCCGGGGAGGCCGACGCCCAAGAACCGGCAACCGAGGATGCCCCTGCCCAAGACCCCGATGCACCGCCGGGTCAGCGCCAGGCATTGGACCCAGAGCAGGCGCCCGAGCAGAGCACATGACCGGTGGTGACTCAGGGCAGGATCAGAGCACATGATCCGTTTGAGCCGATGAACGACGTTTGGGACGCAGCGATCATCGGGGCCGGACCGTCGGGCTGTGCCGCGGCCATCACCCTGGCCCGGGCCGGCCAGCGGGTGGTGGTGGTGGACCGGGCCCGCTTCCCCCGCCCCAAGGCCTGCGGCGACGGCCTCACCGCCGGGGCGTTGCGGCTCTTGGAGGGCTTGGGACTGGACCCAACCCCGATCTCGTCGTGGATGCCGGTGGAAGACGTCTGCATCCGATCGCCCTCAGGCCGCACCGTCGAGTTCCCGTTGCCGCGCAAGGGCGGCCAATTCGCAGCAGTCGTCCCCCGGGCGGAATTGGACAACGCGCTGGTGGAGCAGGCCAAGGGCGAGGGCGCCGTGCTGATGGAGGGGGCCGCCTGCCAGGGGGTTTCCGAGGATGTCGGCCAAGTGGCGCTGGAGGTGGAGGACCACGGAACAGTGACGGCCCGATTCGCCATCGCCGCCGACGGGATGTGGTCGCCCACCCGCAAGTACCTGGACCTGGCCGCCGACGGCTATCGGGGAGATTGGCACGCGTTCCGCCAGTACTGGTCAGGGGTGGACCCCCCGGCCAGCCGAGCCTTGTGGGTGTGGTTCGAGGAGGAGATTCTGCCTGGCTATGTGTGGTCATTTCCCCTTCCCGACGGCCGGGCCAACGTGGGGTTCGGCGTGCGCCGCGGTGGCCCGGTAGCGGTGGGTGACATGGGCAAGCTGTGGCGGGAGCTACTGGAGCGAGACCACATCCGAGCGGTTCTGGGCCACAGCGCTCAGCCAGAGACAACCCACCGGGCCTGGCCCATTCCCGCCCGCATCGACAAGATCCCGCTAACCGCCCGGCGAACCATGTTCACCGGCGACGCCGCGGCGGCAACCGACCCGATGAGCGGCGAGGGCATCGCCCAGGCCTTGCTCACCGGCATCGGCGCGGCCAACTCCGTGCTAGCGGGCGGCGGTGAAGCCGCCCAGGTTATGGCCGCCTACCGCCGATTCGTTCGCCAAGAGCTGTTCGCCGACCACCGCATGGCCCGCCGCCTCGGCCGGGTCTTGGCCACCCGGCCCGGTGCCCGCGGAGCCGTGCGCATTGCCGGGCTCACCCCCTGGACCCGGCGAAACTTCGCCCGCTGGCTCTTCGAGGACTACCCCCGGTCCATCATCACCACCCCCCGCCGCTGGTTCCGCAAACCCCTCACCACCCCCGGCGCTTACCGCTGAGGGCGTCAACCGCCGTAACCTTCCAACCATGGCATTGAGTTTTGACAACCGGGTGGCGATCGTCACCGGGGCAGGAGGTGGGCTGGGGCGCCTGTATGCCCTGGAATTGGCCCGGCGAGGGGCCCGGCTGGTGGTGAACGACTTGGGTGGGGCGGCCGACGGCACCGGGTCCAGCGAAGGACCGGCCCAGTTGGTGGCCAACGAGATCAACGATGGCGGCGGGGAGGCAGTGGCCGACACCAACTCGGTGGCCACCACCGAAGGGGGGGAGGCCATCACCGCCACCGCGGTGGAGGCGTTCGGGCGAGTTGACGTAGTGATCAACAACGCCGGAATTCTGCGGGACAAGACCTTCCACAAGCTGGAAGACGATCAGCTCCACCCGGTGCTCGCCGTCCACCTCCGGGGGGCGTTCAACGTGACACGGCCGGCCTTCGTCCAGATGCGCGAGCAGGGCTATGGCCGCATCGTGTGCGCCACCTCTAACGCCGGCGTGCTGGGCAACTTCGGCCAGTCCAACTACAGCGCAGCCAAGATGGGATTGGTCGGGCTCACCAACACGCTGGCTCTGGAGGGGGCCAAGTACAACATCAAGGCCAACTGCGTCGCCCCGGTGGCCACCACCCGCATGACCGAGGCCATTTTCGGCGAAGAGATCAAAGAGGCTATGAGCCCGGAGCATGTCACCCCGGTGGTGTGCTTTCTGGCCCACGAGGACTGCCCGGTTTCGGGCGAGGTTTACTCCGCGGCGGGCGGAACTGTGGCCCGGTTCTTCATTGGCCGGACCCCCGGCTACTACAACCCCGAGCTCACGGTGGAAGACGTGGCCGAGAACTTCGACCAGATCCGCGATGAAACCGGCTACAAAGTTCTGAACGACGCCAACCACGAGGTGGGCGTGGCCTACAAGACGATACGGGCAGCACGCGAATGACCGCTGACGAGGCCGAGCGGCCAGAGGAAGCTCCCGAAGCGGTCGACTCGCTGGAGGACCTCGAAGACGAGGACCTCGACGATGTGGCGTTCTTCGGCGAAGCGCTCGACCAAGAGGCTCTTGACGACGGGACGTTCGAGGAAGACGTCCCTGTAGGCACCTCGGCGGCCGTCGAGGCCTTTGACGAGGCCGTAGAGCAGATCTTCGCCCGCTTGCGGGGCAACCCGGTGGCCGACCGGGTTTTCTACACCGCCTCGGAACTGGGCAACTTCAGCATCCTGTGGCACGCCCTGGCCTGGGCGGGAGCGACATCCAAGCGGGGCCGTCGCCGGGCCATGCGGGTGTCGGTGGCCCTGGCGGTGGAGTCGGCGCTTGTAAACGGGCCTATCAAATCGGCGTTCAACCGCTCCCGCCCATTGGCGGAGCACGACCATCCCCACCGTTTGCGCCAGCCGCTCACCAGCAGCTTCCCCAGCGGCCACGCCAGCGCCGCGGTGGTGGCCGCCGCCCTGTTGTCTGAGTCCCGTCGCCGACGTTGGCCCATCTGGGCAGTTGCCTCGGTGGTGGCGGCCAGCAGAGTCCACGTGCGCATCCATCACGCCTCTGATGTGGTGGTGGGCGCTCTCGTGGGGGCAGTGATCGCCCGGCTGTTCAAGAAGATCTGGCCCCTCCGCTAGAGGGCAAGAGGAACATGGCCGATCAAGCCACCGTCGGCGTCTACGAGAAGCGGGCTGGCGAATGGTTGGCCCAGCGCCAGCCCAAATCCACCGCCGGGGTTGAGGCATTCGCCGCTCTCGACCGGCCCGAGGGAGTCACCGCCGATTTGGGCTGTGGCCCCGGCTGGCATACCTCCGCACTGCCCGGCCCCGCACTGGCCGTCGATGCGGCCCGGTCGATGCTGGATATGGTTCCCGACCACGCGCCCGATGCCCTGCGCTGCCGAGCCGACCTGGCCGCGCTGCCTCTGGCCCCTGGATCGCTGGCCGCGGCGTGGGCGTCTCGCAGCTATGTACACCTCGACCGGCGCCATGTGCCGTTGGCCCTTGCCGACCTGCACCGGGCTCTGGCCCCAGGGGCTCCAGTGGAGCTTCACATCTTCGAGGGGGATGCCGATTTCGAGCCGTTCAGCGACGACGACTTCCCGGGCCGCCGATTCTCCCGGTGGCCCCAAGACTGGATCGCGCCCCTGATGGAGGGGGCTGGATTCACCCTCGACGCCATGGAGCGGTTGGACCGACCCCCCAAGGTGGCCACCCTGTTCGTCAAAGGCCGCAGAGCCCGCACGCTGCCCGACACCGTGGGGCCGGAGATGCGGCTGCTGATCTGCGGCCTGAACCCCAGCGTGTACGCCGCCGATGCCGGCGCGGGGTTTGCCCGGCCCGGCAACCGGTTCTGGCCTGCGGCGCTGGCCGCCGGGCTGGTGAGCGCCGACCGGGACCCCCGACGGGCGCTCACCGACCACGGAGTGGGCATGACCGATCTGGTGAAGCGGGCCACGCCCCGGGCCGACGCGCTCACCGCCGATGAGTACCGCCGGGGTCTCGACAGGCTGGAGTGGCTGGTGGGCTGGCTCAAGCCCGCCGCGGTGTGCTTTGTGGGCCTCGCCAGCTGGCGGGCCGCGGTGGACCGGAAGGCCCAAGCCGGAGTGCAACCCCAGGAGTTGGCCGGTGTGCCGGTTTACGTGATGCCCTCAACCAGCGGGGCAGCCGCTGGGTATCAACTGCCCGACTATGTCACCCACCTCCAGCAGGCTGCGGCGCTAGCGACTTGACCGCCTCCCAGGGGTCGATCCCGCCTAGGGGCATCACCATGAGCGACGAGGTAGTAGCGCCGTTATCGAAGTAGCGGTCGATGTGCTTGCGGCACTCCTCGGGGGTGCCGTTCACGATGAGGTCGTCCACCACCTGCTCGGGGATGGCCTCCAGCGAACCGGCCCGGTCGCCAGCCGCCCACCGCTCCCAGTGCTCGGCCAACAGGTCACCCCGGCCCAGCCAATGGTGGAAGGCCCGATAGACCGGCACATTGAGATAGCCGGCCACCGCCCGCCGTCCTTGGGCGATCACCGTCTCGCGGTCGGGGTTGGGACACACGAAGATGCGGGCCACGATCTCCTTGTCGGGCCCCTGGGCGTTGACGATCTCGCTCACCCGAGCGGTGTCATCGGCCGACAGCCAGTTGATGATGGTCCCGTCGGCCTCCTTGCCGGCCAGTGTCAGCATCTGGGATCGCAGCGCCGCCACCAAGATGGGAGGCGGCTCAGGAGGAACCAATCCCAGCCGAAACCCCTGCACCGAGAAGGTCTCATAGTCGCCGCTCACCTTCTCGCCGGCCAGAGCGGGCTTGAGGAACCGCACCAGATCCCGCACTCTCTGGTAGGGGGCCTCGAAGGGGATGGAGTTCCACCGCTCCACGATCACATCTGAGGAGCTGCCCAGCCCGAGGAGGAATCGCCCCGGGGCCAGCGTGGCCAGCGTGGCCGCCGACTGGGCCACCAGTGCCGGTCCCCGGGTGTAGGCCGGAACGATGGCGGTACCCAGACGCAGGGTCGGTGCCCATTGGGAGGCCAGCACCAGCGGAGTGAAGGCGTCGTGGGAGTTGGACTCTGACGACCACACATCGGTGTAGCCCAGCTCGACCAGCTCCGCCATCTGCGCCGCCTGCTGGTCGAGGGGGCCGAACAGGGGAACCGTCATCCCGTCACGTCGTGAAGCCATGCCGCAACTCTATGGCTCCAGGGTAAGAGCTCTGCCAAGCCTGCTTGATATAGTTCCCAGCCGTGAGCGAAGACGTCGAAGCAGGGTCTATCGGAGCCACCGCCGGCGAATCCGACGTTTTGGACCCCAACTGGGTGGGGGACCAGATTCTCGACACGCTCGACCCGGTCTACTTCGCCCGAACCCTGGTCAATGCGGGCATGAAGGCGGCATCCAACCCGGTGGGAGTGGGCACGGCGCTGCTGAAGGCGGCCGCCGGAGCCATGAAGGTGGGAGCGGCCACGATGGCCAAAGCGGCCAAGACCGCCGACCCCGAGGCCCCCTCACCCATCCAGCCCCAGCCCAAGGACCATCGCTGGACCTCCAAGGCTTGGCAGGACAACCCCTACTTCTTCGGCCTTCAGCAGACGTATCTGCTGACCAGGAATCTGGCCGATGACCTCATCGACGCCGCCAACCTCGACGAGGCCGAGCACCGCAAGGCCAAGTTCGCCGCCTCCTTCGCCTTCGACACTCTCGCTCCCACCAACATGCTGATCACCAACCCCGACGCCTTGGCCAAAGCGGCCGCCACCGGCGGGGCCAGCGTGGTGAAAGGAGCGGCCAACATGCTCCACGACCTGCGCCACAACGACGGGTGGCCCTCCAAGGTGGACGACTCGGGGTTCGAGCCGGGGCTGAACATGGCCTTGACCCCCGGCAAGGTGGTGTACCGCAGCGACCTGATCGAAGTGATGCAGTACGAGCCTCAGACCGAGAAGACGTACGAGATCCCGATGCTGTTCTGCCCGCCGTGGATCAACAAGTACTACATCATGGACTTAGCCCCACAGAAGAGCTTGATCGAGTGGGCGGTTCAGCAGGGCCACACCTGCTTCACCATCAGCTATCGCAATCCCGACGGGTCGATGCGCGACATCAGCTTTGAGGACTACCTCCGCCAGGGACCCCTCGATGCCCTGCGAGTAGTGCGGGAGATCACCGGCCAGGAGAAGGTGAACACCGTCAACGTGTGCCTGGGGGGCACCCTCAGCGCCATCGCCATGGCTCACGGCGCGGCCGTCGGCGACCAGCCGATCCACACCGCCACGTTCCTGAACACCCTCACCGACTTCTCCGACCCCGGCGTGCTGGGCGCGTTTACCGACGAGCCCACTGTGGCCGGGCTCGAGCGCAAGATGGCCGATCAGGGCTACCTCGAGGCGAGCGAGATGGCCCGCACCTTCGACGCTATCCGGGCCAACGACCTGATCTTCCAGTACGTGGTGAACAACTGGCTGCTGGGCGAGGACCCCCCGGCTTTCGACCTGCTGGCCTGGAACAACGACAGCACCCGGATGCCGGCTCGCATGCACAGCAGCTACCTGCGCCGGTGTTATCTGGAGAACCAGTTCGCCAACGACGCCTTCGAGGTGGACGGCACCGTGCTGCACCCCGCTGATGTGAAGCAGGACAGCTACGTGCTGTCGGCCATCGACGACCACATCGTGCCATGGACCGCGGCCTATCGCACCGCCAATCTGCTGGGCGGCCAAAACCGTTTCGTGCTCAGCACGTCGGGCCACATCGCCGGCATCGTCAACCCGCCCAGCCCCAAGGCTCGCCACTGGACCAACGACCAGATCGCCGAGACACCCGAGCAGTGGCTGGAAGGCGCCCAACAACACCAGCACACGTGGTGGGAAGACTGGGCCCAGTGGATCGGCGAGCGGGCCGGCAAGAAGATGGATGCTCCCCAGCAGCTCGGCAGCAAGGCCTACACGCCGATGGAGGATGCGCCGGGCCTCTACGTGAAGATGCGCCCCGGCGACACCGTCTCAGCCTGATTCTCCGGCGCCTTGGATTCAGAAAAATATTCTCCCTGAATTGGCAATCAAGCCTTTGCTAAGTAAAGTAAGCAACATGACCGACGTCAAAGAAATCACTGAAGCCGTACAGGAACAGGTTCTGAGCGCCCTCAAGATGGGCCAGACCGCCATCGTCGAAGGTGTCCGCACCTGGACCGATACGGTCGGCAACATCACCCCGGACAGCCTGAAGCTCGATTCCGTGCCCGGCCTTGACTCCCTGCCCGATCCCAAGGAGCTGATGAACGTCAGCTTCGGGTTCGCCCAGGAACTGCTCAACACCCAAAAGGAATTCGCCCAGAACCTGTTGGCCGCAGCCAGCGCCAACGGTTCGGCTCCCGCCCAGCCAGTCGCCAAGAAGAGCTGAATCCCCCCTCAGCTCATTCCTGCAAACGGGGCCGGTCATTGACCGGCCCCGTTTTATTTTTCTATCGCTTGCGTACTATCCTAAACAGCCACGTAGGGGCCGCCGGACACGGCGGACGGGAGGGAAACCATGACTACGGGTGCTGACTCTTCTGGCGCGCAGCCGCCTGAGGACTTCGAGTCTCCGCTGGAGCCGATCAACAAGGTTGGAGTGATCGGCGGCGGGATAATGGGATCGGGAATCGCTGAGGTGTGCGCCCGAGCCGGCTTGGACACCTTGGTGATCGAGGTGGACGACACCGCAGTCAGCATCGCCCGGAAGTCGATCGAAGATTCCCTGAACAAGGCGGTCTCCCGCAACAAGGTGCCGGCGTCAACTCGAGACCTGGCCTTGGACTCGCTCAGCTTCAGCACTGACATGGGCGACCTGGCCGACCGGGATATGGCGATCGAGGCTGTGATCGAATCGCTGGAAGAGAAGCTGTCGGTGTTTCGGGCCATGGACAAGGTGATGGCTCCAAACGCCATTTTGGCCACCAACACCTCCTCCATTCCCATCATCACCCTGGGTTCCATAACCAGCCGGTCGGACATGGTGCTCGGCATGCACTTCTTCAACCCGGCCCCGATACAGCCCTTGGTGGAGCTGGTGCGCTCGCTGGGCACTTCCTTGGACACCATCGACCGGGTCGACCGTTTCGCAGTGGAGGTGCTGGGCAAGCGGGTCATCCGCTGCCGAGATCGGGCCGGGTTCGTGGTGAACCGGCTGCTAGTGCCCTACTTGCTCGACGCCATCCGCATGTTCGACGAGGGCAAGGTGAGCGCGGCCGATATCGACAGCGGGATGATGTACGGCTGCGGACATCCCATGGGCCCGCTGACACTGTGCGACCTCATCGGACTGGACACCATCGAGGCGGTCGCCGACGTGCTTTACGAGGAGTTCAAAGGCTCCCACAACGCCCCGCCCCCGCTGCTGCGGCGCATGGTGGCCGCCGGACATCTTGGGCGCAAGACCGGCAAGGGCTTCTACGAGTACGAGAGCTAGGGCTGATCATGGACCAAGCTGCCGTTGAGGCATTCGGAAACTATCTGCGCAGCCAGCGCAAGCTGGCCCAGCTCACCTTGCGGGAGCTGTCCGACCTGGCCCAGGTTTCCAATCCCTACCTCAGCCAGCTGGAGCGAGGCCTGCACCAGCCGTCGGTGCGGGTGATCAAGTCGCTGGCCACCGCGCTGAATTTGTCGGCCGAGACCCTGCTGGCCCAGGCCGCCGGCATCGATGCCGCCAACGGCGAGGGTTTGGACGGCGTCTCCGACACCGAAACCACCATCCGGTCCGACGCCAACCTCTCCGACGAGCAGAAGGCGGCTCTTCTCGAGGTGTACCGGAGCATGACCGGCGGCGGCCAAGCCTCCTGAACCACGGCTTTTCCCACTTCAGAGGGGTTTTCTGAAGAATTCCTCCCTTTCCCGGCCCAAACTGTCACTCCCACCGGGATACTGGAAGCATGAAGCAACAGCTCACCCTCTTGGAGGCACCGCCAGACTGGCGGATCGATGAGCGCACCAAGGAGATCGGGCGTCGGGGCCTGGCTCAAGCCCGAGCCGCCTTGCAGCGCCACTCCCCCGCCGTCCAACCCGCCACTTCCCCATCCGACGACGTTCCCCGTGCTGCGTGAGGCGGACCCCAGCAGTTTGCGGCCTGCTGATATTCGCGCTCGTCGGCTGCTCGGGAAGTTCGGTTGGCCAGCTAGGCAACTCGCCTGAGTCGACCGCGGCGACAGTCGGGACTGCCGCCACGGTGAAGGAGGTGGTCGATGGCGACACTGTGGTGGTTGATGTGGCAGGCCGGTCCGAGCGGGTGCGATTGATCGGCATCGACACCCCAGAGGCAACCGGGGGCTTCCTGCCAGCGGAGTGCTACGGCGACAAGGCGACCGCCTTCACCAGTGCGCTGCTGCCGATCGGCACCGATGTGCGCTTGACCCGCGATATCGAGGCTCGCGACCGCTATGAGCGGCTGCTGGCCTATGTGCATCGCTCCGGCGACGGCCTGTTCGTCAATCTCGAAATCGCGGCCCAGGGATATGCCGAGGCTCTGATCATCGAGCCCAACACCATTCACGCCAATGCCTTCTACACTGCTGCGGCCCATGCCCGTGACCAGGGGATGGGCCTGTGGAGCGCCTGCGGCAGTGCCGACGTAGTGCTTGAGTAATCCCCTTTTCGGTCAACGGGCGGTAGCTTTCGGGTAGTGAGCGAGCTAATGGAACGCCTGGGCGATGACCCCCAGGGCCGAGCCCTGATTATCACCTGCGACAACCTGGGGCAGTCCCACGCGGCCAACGCCGCCATCGCCGAGTGCCTGGACACCGGGGTGGCCAACGCCGCCAGCCTGATGGTGCCGTGTCCGTGGGCCAGGGATGCCGCCACCCGCTTCGCCACCACCCCGGTGGGGGTCGACCTCACCCTGAACGCCGAGTTCGACAACTACCGATGGGGTCCGATCACCCAGGCGCCGTCTCTGTTGGACGGCGACGGCGGCTTTCCCCGCACCCCGGCCGACGCCTGGGAGCACAGCGACCTAGACGAGGTCTACCGGGAGTGCCGAGCTCAGATTGAGCGGGCCAGTCAGTGGGGCAGCGACCTGACCCACCTGAGCCCCCACCTGGACACTCTGTTGATGCGCCCCGAGTTCTTCGACGTCTACGTGGAGCTGGCCGCGGAGCTGAAGCTGCCGATGCGCCTGGGCGGGAGCGACCAGGAGCGTCGGGCCGGATTCCCGTTCCGCCGTCTGGCCGCCAACGCGGGAGTGCTGGCCCCGGACCATCTGGTGCAGATCCGCGGCCGTCCCCCCCGCCGGACCCTGGAGGAAGCGGTGGAGAGCCTGGCCCCGGGGGTGACCGAGCTGGTGGTGTCTCCGGCCATCGACACACCAGAACTGCGGGAGCTGGATCCAGGCTGGCTCAGCCGGGTGGAGCAATACCTGCTGGTGGCCCACGATCCGTCGCTGCGCACCGCCATCGAGCGATCCGGCGCGCAGATGCTGACCTACGCCGATCTGCGCGACGCCCAGCGCCAGGGTTGAGCGAGGGCTGAGGCCTCGCTAGAAGTCGGTCTTCTCGGCCAGAGTCGCTCGAAAGGCGTCGTACTCGGCTGAGTCCAGCAGCGGACGCAGGCCAAAGACCCAGCGACCGTAGTCGCCGTCCAGCTTCATCCGCCCCGACATGTAGGCCAGATCGGGATGATCTCCGCCGGCGATCTCCGCGCGGGCGTCGGCGTACTTGTAGATGATGCTCACGTCGGCGTCGGCCAGCCTGCCCGAGGCCATCTCCGCCAAGCGGCCGTTGTGGATGACCGCGTGGTAGCGGATCTTGCCGTCGGGCGCGCCGGTCACCTCATAGTTGACCGAGCAGTCCACCCCCGGCCGCGCCGGCCACTCAGACGCGGCCCCGAGGTTCAAGCCGAACCACTCGTCGCTGAGAAACAGCGCCCGCTCCACCACTACTCGATCCCTGCGAACAGATCGGTTTCGGGAATGTCGGTGTCCACCAGGCTGCGGCCCAGCATGTAGTCCTCCCACGGATAGGCATCGGCCATGTGGTGGTCGGGTAGGCCGAACCAGAACTTGGAGTCGGGGTCGACCTGGGTGCGGTGGGCCAAGAGCGCCTTGGACCGGCGGTCGAAGTACTCGGCGCAGTTGATGCGGGTGGTGATGGCATCGTCGTTGGACGGCCGGCTGAACCAGCGCTCGTCATAGGGCGACTCCAGATCCAGCTCACCGAACTTCTCGTGCAGGGCGGTTATCCGGTTCCGAGACCAGGTCACGTAGTACATCTTCAGCGGCTGCCACGGCTCGCCGGCGTCGGGATAGGCCTCGGGATCGCCGGCGGCATCGAATGCCGGGCCGCTGATCTCGGCCACCCGCAGATGGTCGGGGTGGCGATAGCCCTGCTGGTCTTCCCCGTAGGTGACCACCACGTGGGGGCGCTCGGCTCGCAGGATGGCCACGAGACGCCCCACGGCCTCCTCCAGCGGGGCTTGGGCAAAGCTGCGGGGGTCGGCGTTGGCCTCGCTGTCGGGCATGCCGGAGTCGTGGTACCCCAGCCAGTGGACGCTGCGATAGCCGAGCACATCGGCGGCCTCCACCAGCTCGTCTCGGCGGACCTGCTCCAGATTCTCACGGACCTCGGGTCGGTCCATGGCCGGGTTCAAGATGTCGCCCTGCTCCCCGCCGGTGCAGCAAACCAGCGAAGCCACCACGCCCTGGTCGGCGTACATGGCCACCGTGGCCGACCCTTTCGACGACTCATCGTCGGGATGGGCGTGGATGGTGAGCAGTCGAAGGTCGCCGGTCATCGCCTGCTTAGGCTAACGCCGCCCAAGCAGGGCTAGGAACCCGTGCCGGATGGCCAACCCCCAGTCCAAGACCCGTAAGGCACTAGGGCAAGGGTTAGTCTCCGGGGATGCCAAGCCCAGAATTCGAAGCAGTCCGGTCGATGCTGGCGGCTGCTCCCGCGCCCGACCCCTCCGAGACCGCGGCGGAACGCCGAGCCCGGTTGGACGCCAACGCCGCGGCCACGCCGCTGGCCGACGGGGTGGTGAAGGAGACCGTGGAGATCCCCGGTGTGCCCGGCGCCGCCTGGCTGCGTCCCGAGGCCCACGACCCCGAGAGCCTTCCGGCGCTGCTGTTCTTCCACGGCGGGGGCTACCGGGTGGGATCGATCATCTCCCATCAGGGCTTCGGATCCCATCTGGCCTCATTGATCCCGGCTCGAGTGCTGATGATCGACTACCGGCTGGCGCCGGAGAACCCGTTCCCCGCCGCGGTGGACGACTGCCTGGCCGCCTATCGATGGATGCTGGATGCCGGGATCGAATCGGGCCGCATCGCGTACATCGGCGACTCAGCCGGGGGTGGCCTCGTGGGCGCGGTGTTGCTCGGGGCCCGAGACCAGGGCTGGCCGCTACCCGGCGCGGGCGTGTGCCTGTCGCCGTGGATCGACCTGACCAACTCCTCGGCCAGCCATGCCGAGCGCGACGAGCTTGATGTGATGTTCGGCCACGACGACGCAGTGACCGCGGCCAGCTGGTATCTGGACGGCCACGATCCCCGTGATCCGCTGGCCTCCCCGCTCTTCGGCGACTTGACGGGATTGCCCCCCATGCTGGTCCACGCCGGAGACCATGAGGTGCTGCTGGACGACGCCACCGGGTTCGCCGCCGCGCTGGAGTCAGCGGGCGTGGAAGTGGACCTCCGCATCTGGCCGGGCATGATCCACGACTTTCAGATCATGTACCCCAACTACCCCGAGGCAATCGAGGGGACCGAGGCCATTGCAGCCTTCGTGCGACGCGTCGTGGAATGAGAGGTTTTGCGGTGCCGCCTGAATGCGGCACCAGCTCAGTGCAGTCGGCTCAGGCCGATTCCCGCTCGGTGCGGTGGCGCCGCAGACCGATGACCGGAGTGGAGGGGGCGAAGCCCGCCTCGGCCCGCTCGATCTCCGACTCGCCGCCCCAGAAGCCAAGCTCGCGCTGGTCGCGGGCCCAACTCCGGCACGCCCGAATTACTACGCACTCCCCACAAATCCGCCGGGCTGCATTCTCCCGCCGCTCACGAGCCGACGGACGTTCGCCGGCCGGAGGGAAGAACAGCTCGCTCTTCCCTTTGCAGTTCGCATTTTCCATCCACCAAGGACGAGGCTCCATTGCCATCTCCACCCATTGCCTCCCGTACGAGTCCGGGGGCCTTTTCTCCGTTTGGCTATTACTTCAGCAACCGAAACACCCAGCAATTGCTTAGATATTCGCCTGCTTTCAAAACAAAAGTTAGACGCTCGAATAGCGCCCGTCACGATATCCTATATGAATAGTTTTGATAAATCTATCCCGATAAGTGATAGTGCTTCGGCAGGAAGCGGCAACCTGCCCAAACGCCAAGTACTGGTCATCATACTAACTCTGATGCTGGCTCAGATGATGGCGGCCATCGAGGGCACGGTGGTGTCCACCGCGCTGCCCACCATCATCGGAGACTTGGGTCGGCGGGACCTGTACACGTGGGTTTTCACGTCTTATTTCATCGCCTCAACCTCAACCACCCCGCTGTGGGGAAAGCTCTCAGACCTGTGGGGCCGCAAGAGCCTGTACCAGACCGCCATCGTCATCTTCATGGTCGGATCGGTGCTGGCCGGGGTGTCGAGCGGCATGACCATGCTGATCGTGCTCCGGGCCATCCAAGGTTTGGGCGCCGGCGGTTTGTTCACGCTGTCGATGGCCATCCTGGCCGACGTGCTGTCGCCCCGAGAGCGGGGCCGGTACCAGGGATACATGGGCGGGATCTTCGCTCTGGCCACCATCTTGGGGCCGCTGGCCGGGGGCCTTCTGGTGGACTACGCCCACTGGCGATGGGTCTTCTTCATGGTGCTGCCGCTCGGCGGTATCTCCCTGGTGATGTCGGTCACTCATCTCGAGTTGGCCTTCACCCGCCGCGAGGCCCGGGTGGACTACACCGGAGCGGGCCTGCTTGTGGTGTGGGTGACCACCATCATCCTGGCAATGGAGCTGGGGGGTGACTCCTGGGATTGGGTGTCGGCCCCGTCGATCGCGCTGCTTGCCGCGGGAGTTGGGGGCGTGGCCCTGTTCGTCGCCCAGCAGCGGCGAACAGCCGAGGCCATCCTGCCGCCCCGGCTGTTCCGGTTCCGGCTGTTCAACATCTCCTGCGTGATCCAGTTCATCGCCGGGGCGGCCATGCTCAGTGCGGGCATCTTCGGACCGCTGTTCCTCCAAGTGGTCACCGATGTGAACGCCACTCGGTCGGGGCTCCTGCTGGTGCCCATGATGTTGGGGATGCTGCTCACCTCGGTGAGCGCCGGGCAGGTGCTGACCCGTACCGGTCGCTACAAGGCGGTGCCGATCTTCGGAGCCGGCGTGCTCACCCTGGGGGTGTGGCTGATGTCCACCCTTAGCGGCGAGACGTCGACGGTGACGGCCATGGCCTATCTGTTCACTATGGGCTGCGGAGTGGGCGCCATCATGCAGGTGCTCTTGGTGGCAGTGCAGAACATCGTTCCCCACGACGACTTGGGGGCGGCCACGTCGGCGTCCAACTTCTTCCGCTCCTTGGGCCAGACCTTCGGTTCCGCGGTGATGGGGGTCGTGTTTATTTCCCGCCTTGACCACTACCTGCCCCGGTTGGTGCCGGGCGGCGATCAGCTCGACATCGAAGCGCTCATCGAGGCCCCCACCCAAATTGGCGCCATTGAGCCCGCGTCGGTGCGCAACGGCATCATCGAGTCGTTCGCCAGCGCCATTGCCGACGTCTATTGGTGGGCCATCCCGGTGACGGCATTGGCCGTGGTCTTGGCCATGCTGGTGCCCGAATACCGCCTGCGGGAGAAGGCCGCCATCGGGAACTAGCCCTGGTCGGCTTCCCCGCTGGCCCTCTGGATGCGGGCATCTCTTTCGGTGATCAATCTCCCGGCCCCGATCCCAGATTCACTCAGCGCCCGCATCACCCCCAGCAGGCTCTGGTCCCGTTGACGCTCCAACTCGGCCACTGTGCGCCCGGCCGCCTGGGCTTCGGTGCCAGTGGCCATGGCCTCGATGAGTTCGTCAGTGAGCTCGGGAGCTTCCATGTGGGTCCAAGGCAGCTTCAGCGTGGGGCCGAACTGGCTCAGCATGTGGCGCATCCCGCCCTCACCCCCGGCCAGATGGAACGTGAGGTTGGTGCCCATGGCCGCCCAGCGCAGCCCGGGGCCGTACACCACGGCGTCGTCCAACTCGGCGGTGGTGGCCACCCCGTCGTTCACAAGATGCAGCACCTCTCGCCACAGGGCTTCTTGGAGGCGGTCGGACAGGTAGCCCTCGATCTCGTTTCGCACGATGAGGGGGTGCATGACCAAGTCGTCGTAATGATCCACCGCGGCGGCCACCCCATCGGCGCTGGTGGCCTTGCCAGCCACCACCTCCACCAGCGGCAGTAGATACACCGGATTGAACGGATGGCCGATGAGCAGGCGTTCGGAGTGGCGCAGGCCCTCGGCCAAGCGAGTGGGCAAGAGCCCCGACGAACTGCTGGCGATCACGGTGCGGGGCGGGGCGGCGTCATCCAGTCGGCGCAACAGCGAGCGTTTCAGATCCTCGTCCTCCGGAGAGCTCTCCTGCAACCAATCAGCCGATGCCGCCACTTCCTCAGGCGAGTCAGCCCACCGCACCCGGCTGGGATCGGCCCCGGGGAACAGCCCCAGTTCGGTGGCCGCTGGCCAAGCCCGCTCAATCGTCTGACGAAGTCGGCCTTCGGCCCCGTCGGCCGGATCCCAGGCCACCACGTCGTACCCCCGGGCCAGCACCCGCACTGCCCAGCCCGAACCGATGACCCCCGTCCCCACCAACCCGATGGTCTTGCTCGTCATCTCCGCAACTCACCCTTTCCCCGACGAGCCTTCCCACGCCCTGAGCTCTTCCTCAAGCAACGGATCGAAGAACTCGGGGCCCACGACAAGACCGGCAAGCTGTCCGAGACGCCTTCTCTCGCCCGACTCCAATGGCATAAGCCGGGCATACGGTTTGCCTGCCTTCGCCAAGATGATCTCTTCACCGCTATGGGCGCGTTCCAACAACCTCGAAGAATGAGCCTTGGCCTCGCCGACATTGACCACCGCGGTCATGAATGATCCTCCTGCCTGGTGTTTTGCACCCGCCAACATGACTCAATCCGGTGGCTAAATTAACAGCCCTTTCTTGAAATGGTGGCGGCATTCAACCTCATCTCGAATTTGACCCGATGCCACGTCCAATATGTCACAGCGCCGCACTAACTTGCTTGCGGTGAGCGAGCATGAGCCTTCGGCCGACAATCGGTCTTCGACGAACGCCATTACAGCTCGCGGGCGGTGGACACTAAACCGCGCCGGCATCGTCAACGTGTACCAGTACGAGAACGAGGTTCTGCATTTCGGAGGCGGTCGACTGCTGCTGCGAGGGGTGAACGGGTCGGGCAAGACGACGGCAATGAACATGCTGCTCCCGTTTCTGCTCACCGCCCGTCTGCGCCGCATTGACGCCGCAGGCGAGCAAAGCGGCATGCTCAAAGCTTGGATGCTCAATGGCCGCGACGATGCCCAACCAGTCGGCTATCTGTGGATCGAGTTCGAGCGGCAAGGTGAATTCCTCGTATGCGGTTGCGGCATCAAGGCCAGCCGGTCGTCGGACACGGTGACCACATGGTGGTTCATAACCTCCAAGCGGCCGGGCTTCGACCTTGATCTAGTCGAGCGGAGAATCCCCCTATCCGCTGATGCGCTGAAAGCCACCCTCGGCGGAGACCAGGTTTTCCATGAACGCCAACGCAGCGGCTACCGCAAAGAAATCGAGCGCCGTTTGTTCGACGGAGCATCCATCGACCAGCACATCGGGCTGATCAACGTGGTCCGCAGCCCCCGGGTTGGCGACCGGATTGATGTCGACCTCCCCGCCCACCTAATCGATGCTCTGCCCCAGCTCTCCGAGCAGGCACTGTCCGAGGCGGCCCAGCCGCTCGACGATCTGGAAGAGCACCGCGGCAACGTCGCCGAATTAGCCCAGACATTGGATGCGCTTCGCGGGCTGCTCACCGTCTATCGGGCCTATTGCGTAGGGGACCTCCGCCAACGGGAAACTGCGGGAAGGGATCAGCTTGACGATCAGCGTGCCAGCTCTGAGCAAGAGACGCTGGCTCGGCGTGAGGCCGCGGCCACAGAGGCTGAGGTCGGACGACTGGAGACCGCTATCGCCGAACTGGAGAAGGATACACAGCGGCTAGCCGGCCGAATCGACGCCTTGGAGAAATCACAGGTTTATCGCGACGGCCAAGACCTCGATGCCCTACGTCAGCATGTGGGCACTCTCGACACCCAGCGGAATAAAGCTGTTGACCGGGTTGCCGACCGGACTCGGCGGGTCGAGCGTGCGGCCGACGAGCTGATCCAAGCCCGACAACGGTGCCGAGACGATATTGAGAGGTTCAATGCCGGAGTGGCGACCGCGAGCGAACTGGGTGGGCGCTGTCGAGTCGACCGGCGGCCACCTAATCCTGTGGTGCTAGCCGAAAGCCCGCTGGGCAAGCCGGTTCAGACCGAATCCACGATGCCCGGCACTGAGCCGACCGAACCTGCCGATCAACTTGATTGTGAAGAGATCAATCGCCAGATCGCCGCAGCAGACGGGGCTGTTCTCCGTCGTCGGGCTGACATCGAAGCAGTCGAATCAGCCCTGGGCAGTCTTGAATCTGCTGTGCAGCGGCTCAGCCTGGCCGAGGCGGCACGCGACAGCGCAGCCAGTGATTCAGAGAGTGCGGCGCAGCGGCTGAAGGAACAGCGTGAGCACCTCGACGCCTTCTGCCAAGAGTGGTCAACCCAAACCCGTCTTTGGGCATCGGCAGTCCAACCGCTGCTAGCCGAAGTCGGCTTTCGGGCACCGGCCACTGCTGAATGGGCCGTGTCCGCTGCTGACAGCCCTACCGCAACAATCACTGGTGCCCAGACCCAGCCAGATGGCACAGGCCTGCATGATGCAGACACGGTGGTTGACCGACTCAAGGCCGAGCACGGCGCATTGCGGGACGAAGCCGACCTGCTTGTCGACTTTCGGCGAGACGCAGTGGCGGCGATTGAGCAGCGGTTGCCCGGCGAGCGGAAGGCGCGGGACGAAGCGCAGGCACTGGTCGACGAACTCGCGGCCCGAACCGAGCCTGATCCACCTCGGTTCGATTGGCAGACGCCCTCCCACTACTGCCTGGCCGACCTGATCGACTTCGCGCCCCATCTCGAAGACGATGGACAAGCCGCTCTCGAGGCCGCGCTTTATGCCTCGGGGCTGCTTTCAGCCCGCCTGGGCGACGGCCCCGCTGTGGAGTTGGACAACGGTGAGCTGATTGCCGTCGTCGCCGGCGGCGTCTCCAACCCACTCAGTGAGCACCTCACGGTGACCGTGCCCGACCATCTCATCGGTGCCGTGGACGAGGGTTTGGTCGCCAAGCTGCTCGACTCCATCTCGTGCGACTTGTCGAGCGATGCCTCCACCGTGGTCGCATTCGATGGAGCGTTCCGGGTGGGGTCGCTTCATGGTCGCCACTCCAAGAAGCAAGCCGAGTTCATCGGCGTAACCGCCCGCCGCGCCGCGTTGGATCGCGCTCGGCAAGACGCAGCCGAACGTCTTGCCCAAGCCCTAGCCGTGTTCTCCAGCAGCGAAGCCGAGCGGGACAGGTGCCGGTCGTCGCTCGCCCAAGCCAAACAGCACCGGTCCGACCTGCCGGCCATCGACGACATCACCGTTGTATCAGCCCGAGTCGATGACGCATCTCAAAGGGCCGACGAGGCCGAACGGAACCTGGAGGCAGCCACCCAACAGGCAGCCGAAGCCGAGCGCCGACAACTGGGTGAGTCCAACGCTCTCCACCAGAAGGCGACGACGCTGGCGCTGCCGGCTGACCGCGCCGGTCTGAGCACCACCCGCGAAGATTTGGGCGAGATGGGGGCAGAGCTGCGACAGTGCCGATCGCATCTCAACGCGCTGGAGCGGTCCTTCGAAGGCTGGAGGCACTCGGTCGGTCATTGGCAAGCAGAGATCGGCGATCTCGACAAAGAGCAAGCCGAACAGCGAAGCATCGAGGCCAAACACCGCCGGGAACAGGCCCGGCTGGCCACCATCGAAGAGAACGTCGGTGCTGAGTACGCAGAGGTCCTTGCTGCCCGCGATTCCTGCCGACGCGAGCTCGATGATGTGGAAACCCGCCTGCCGACCACCCGCGATGAGCGAGACCTCGCCGTTGAACGACGGGCCGACACGCGCGCCAGGGCCGACGCCGCCGCCAGCCAGCGGGCCGCATCTGAGCAGAGGTGCGAGGAGATGCGTCAGTCTTTGGCCGCAGTGCTCGCCATCCCGGGGCTGCGAGCGGCTGTTGCCCACCCTGAGCGCCCTGATTCGGGGCCGGTCTTCACGGCGGCCACCGGTGCCGCCGGTCTCCGTGAGCTAGTCGAGGCTGTCGAGCACCTCTTGGACACGAGCCAGGGCGATGACGACGCCGACCCCTCCCCGCCTTCCCCACCAAAAGGGGAACGAGATGCCAGCACCGACGGTCGAGCCAGCGTGGCCACGACCACTGCCGACGGGGTTCGGCAATCGCTGCTACGGCGTCGAGACACCCTCGGCGCCGGATGGGATGCCGAGGCCCGGCAGCCTGATCCAACCCAGCCGCTGGTCATTGAGGTGACCGGGCCGCTAGGCAAAAGGGCCCCGCTGGTCGAGGCGATGCAGACGGTGGAGCAACAACATCAGCAGCTCGCGGGCTTGCTCAGCCGCAAGCAGGACGACGCATTGCGCGAACTGCTCCAAGGGCTGGTCGCCCGCGAGGTGGCCGAGAAAGTGCGGGGCGCGAAACGGCTAGTCGATCTCATGAACCAGCGGCTGGAAACGGTGACCACTGCCCACCAGGTCGGGGTAGGGCTGCGATGGCGCCGCTCCCCAGAGCTCGATCCAACCGCGGCCCGAATGGTCGATCTGCTGGCGACCCTCCCTGACCTGCGAACCGATGAAGACGAGCAAGAGTTGCGCCTTGCGCTCTCCAATCAGCTGGACGAGGCCCGAAAGCTCCAGCCGGATTTGCCCTACCGACAGCTCATCGCCGACACGCTTGACTACAAGCAGTGGCATGACTTGGCGGTCATGCTGCGCCGTCCGGGCAGCAACGACGTCAGGCTCAGCTGGCGAACACCGCTGTCCGAAGGCGAGAAGAAGCTGGTGACCTACCTGCCCTTGTTCGCCGCGGTGGCCGCATCCTATGACGCTCTGGCCGAGCAGCATCGCACTTCCGACAACGGCCCGCCGGGTATCGCCCGGTTCATCTTGCTCGACGACGCATTCGCCAAGGTGTCCGAAGATAACCACGATCAGTTGTTCGGGTTGCTCGTGGATCTGGACCTCGACTTGATTGCCACCAGCGAACGGCTATGGGGCACCCTCCCGAGCGTCCCCGAGTTGGCGATCACCGAGGTCTGTCGGGATGCGACCCTCAATACCATCCTCCTGGAGCACTACCGCTGGGACGGCATCACCCGCGAACGCCGAGACTCACCGGACGGCGGCACTAGCGCTCGCGCTGCCGTGAACCTCGACCAAGGGCACCGGTCCCTGCAATGACCGATGCCTCCCCCTCCTTCGCCCCCAATAGGAATGCCGCACCGGCCCGACAGCTATTCCGCTATCTGGGCGGCGACGAATGGGCGGAGTACCGGGCCATCCTCCGCGTGTTCGCCGGCACATTCTTCACCGATTTCAGTCCCGAAGAAGTAGAAGTCGAGGTCGCTCCCTCCGGAGTTGACCCGTCAGCGGTGCCCGACCGGCTGGAGAGTCTCTACCGCTGGGGCAATCTCACCGTGTCGTCATCGGTCGGCAACCCTTCGAGCCTCGAAGACTACAACCGCAAGCGCAAGCGCTATCTCATCACTCGGGCCGGACAGGAGGTATTCGAGTTTGTTGAACAGATGCTGGCCAACGTGGATCAAATCGGCGATGTGCAAGCCGGTCGCCTCCGCGACCTCCACCGCGCCCTGATAGTGCTAGGCCAGCATGGTGAACCAGGCTTCGACCGAGTCGGCGGTCAAGACCTAGGCGATGCGGTACGGGCAGTGTTCGATCTCCACGAGCGCTTCACCGACGAGTTGACGCAGTTCTTCGCCGAACTCAACCAGTGGCAAAGCCGCTATGACCTCAACGCCGACCAGGTCCACTTCTTCGCCAGCGTACTGGTGGACTACGTAGCGGAGCAGCTCACCGAGATCGAGCGCATGACCCGACCGATCGCCCGGGCGCTTGAGCAGATTCTGCCCCGACTTGACACCCTGCTCCCCGCACTGCGATCCGGCTTGGCCGCGCGCGTAGACGAAGCCGGATTGGCGGAGAACGTGGCGGTACGGCGGCTGCCCGGCACAGAAGCCGCCGATTGGCGATACCTCGAAGCATGGTTCACCGCCAGCCCTGGAAGGCCGTCGCGGCTCGACCTGCACACCCGTCAAGCGGTGGCCGCGATGCGAACCCTCACCGCCAATGTCACCCGGCTGTCTCGAGTCGGACTCGGCGCGGCATCGAGGCGCTCCGACTTCGTGCGGCTTGCCAGGTTCTTCGACCAGGCAGCCACTCCCGATGATGTTCATCAGATCGCGGCTGGTGCATTCGGACTCGGCTCGTGTCGGCGTCTCGGTGCGCTCGCCGATGATGCCGATGACCCCGTCCCCACAATTACCCCATGGCGGGACGCGCCCCGAGCAGTCGTCCCAGTGGCCTTGCGAGAGCGCGGCGAAACCGGATTGCGCGGCCAGCCGACGCCGATTCCCAACCGAAGGCGCGAACGCGAGCGGATGCGCCGACGCCGCGAGATCGACCGCTCCACCCGCGAGAATGCGGCCACCGAATTGCTGGCCTGTGCAGGCAGCGACGGGCAAATCGACGGGGCCCAGTTGTCGGTGGCCTCGTTCACCATGCTGTGCGATCTCGTTAGCCGATCTGGTCTTCGGGCTGGCATCGCAGCCGACAACCGCTCCGCAACCGACGCCGGAGTCCGGTGCGACGTGCAGCGGGTCGAAGGGGGCCGCACTGTGGTCTGCTGCCCCAACGGCCAGCTCACCATGCACGATCTGATCGTCACCGTCACCCCGGTCAAGAACAACTCATCGGCGGCCTCAACCTCTACTCCATCGCCGATGCCCGCGTCCCTATGACCGCCCCACCCGCAGCCACAGAGACGGCCAATCGACAGCAGGAGCTGGATCTCCGTAGCGCTGCCCGCCATCTCGTCAGACATCCGCTTGTGCTGGCCGAAAATGATCCTGAGATGCTGGCGCTGATCCGCCGACACGAGCACACACTCGACCGTTGGTTCACCCAGCGCTTCGGCTATCGCCTTCAGGTCACCGCCGACACTGCCCGCTTGTTCAAGTCGTCGGTGGTCGCCCGTCGGCGCCCGCTGCTGACGGCAACTAGCCAGAGCCGTGTCTTCTCCTCGCGTGAATACACGTTGCTCGCCCTGTCCTTGGCCGCGGTCGCCGCCGGGCCGACCGTGATCAGCCTTCGCGATCTGATCCACGAGATCCGCTCTGCGGCCACCGATGCCGACATCGTCCTGACCGAAGAAGCAGCCGACCGCCGCGCCTTGGTCACCGCCTTGAAGTGGATGATCCAGTACGGCTTGGCCAGCGAGATGCACGAGCACATTGACCGCTATGTCTCCGATGCATCCGCGGACGCAGTGCTTCGCATCCGCCCCGACCGCGTCGCGCTGTTGCCACTCCCAGCGCTGGCTAGTTCGGAGGCTGTGCCGCAATTGCTCGACCGCTCCGACCGGCGGCTGTCTTCGCGGGCATGGATGCGCTCCACATTGTTGGAAGAGGCGGTGCTGTACCGCACCGACCTCACCGACGGCGAGTGGGCCGAACTGCGACAGCGCCTAGGAGAGGAGGGAGCGATCTTCGACGACATGTTCGGGCTACGACTTGAATCAAGGGCCGAGGGCATCATGGCCATCGATCCCGACAACGAGATGACCGACAGCCGCTTCCCCCGCAGCGGCACCGTCGGGCACGCGGCCCTCCTGCTACTCGACCGGCTCGTCCACTCCGTTTCTTCAGCACCGGTGGAAGAACAACCCGACAACCAGATAGCCGAGAACCGCGATCCTGATGGGGCGGGGCGGACTCCAATCACCCGTGATGAGATCGTCGAGGTAGTGACTGCACTGGCCTCTGAACACCGCCGCTATTGGTCACAAGACGCTCAGAACCCGGAGCGTTTCGCCAACGACATCCTCGATCTGCTGGAAGACCACCGCCTGGTCGAAGTGACCGGCGATGTGGTCTGGCTCCTGCCCCCCGCCTGGCGATACTCGGTAGACGTCCAATATCAGCAGGACTCGCTGTTGTGACATCCGGCCCATTCCCCGAGCCGTCCCCCCGCTCGACCGCTGCACCTGCGGCATCCCGGCCTGTCCCCGAGTCGCTGCTTACCTCTGGACTGGAGCCGGTGTGGAGCGCAACCCGCCAACGGCTCGACCGTTTCGGCCCCCAGCGCCGGGGCACGATCAGCTGCCCGCCGCTCGACCCCGCGAGCGCCCTGGCCATCGAGTCGCTGCTGGGGCGAACCTCAGCCAGGCGCTTGGACTTGATGGAATTGGAAGCAGCCCTCGTGGCCCGTGGCATCGGCGCCGATCTTTGCGACGCGCTCACTCGACTTGGATATCCCCCGTCGGCCGAGGCCGCCCAACGAAGGAGCGATCGTGCCCGCGCCCAAGAGGCCCGGGCGGCGCTGCACGACGCCGTCACCGCTTGGGACGAGTCTTGGACTGCTGAGTGGGCTGATGGCATCGCGGGCGCTGGATTATTGCGAGACTTGGACGGCGAAAGTGCTGCCCGTCTCGCCGCCGATGTGCGCCGCTTGCTCGACTACCTTGATCGCGTTCGACCCGAAGGCATCAGCCGCACAGAGACCGCCGCCGCTCTCTACGGGTCGGCGCACGCCCTCGACGCTGGCACAAGGCGGGCCAGCGCGGTAATCCACGCTCTGCGCCACCGGATCGGCCCGCTGGATGAGCGCGAGCTCTGGGAGGCGGCTGGCATCCTTCCTGACCGCGTTTCGGCCCCAGCACTTGTCTGGTGGCTTCCGGTCGCTGGATCTTCGGCATTGGATGTGCAGATCCGATTTGCCCTCCATGCTGGGTTGCCCCTTCACATCAGCTTGTTTGCCCTGCGAAAGCACCCCATCTCCGTCGATGCAGGCACCCCCGTGCTTGTCGTCGAGAATCCAAGACTGGTCGAGGCCGCTGCCGAGCGCAGCCTGCCGGTCTGCGTGATCTCGTCCAATGGGAACCCCTCCACTGCGGTTACCACCCTGCTTCGCCAACTCCAGCAAGCCGAGGCATCCCTCTGGTATCACGGCGACTTCGACTCGCCAGGCATAGCCATCTGCCGCCGAATGCACGAATTCGGCTGCTCACCGTGGATGATGGATGCCCCCGACTACGTCGGCGCGATCCGGCAAGCGGAGGAGTCCGATGTGCAACTCATGTCGGATCACAAAGAATGCGGCCCAACTCCGTGGGATCCAAAGCTCCAAGCTGCGTTCGACCACCACCGCCTAATCATCCACGAAGAGTTCGTGCTTGACGGCGTTCTCAACCGCTTCAGCCGAGTCAACTAGTGACTGCGAAGTGACTCCGGTCACCAGGTGGGGTTGGTGAGGATCCCGCCGTCCACCACCAGATCGGCTCCGGTGATCCACCGGGCCAGATCAGAGCACAGGAACACACAGGCGTCACCGACATCCTCGGGGGCTCCCATACGTCCAAGCGGGACAGCGGCCATCCACCGCTCCACACCCTCGGGCCAGTCGTCCGCCAAACCGGGACGGTCGATCAGCCCCGGCGACACCGAGTTAACCCGGATGCCATGGGATCCCCACGCCAACGCCGCCGCCTTGGCGTGCATCACCAGACCAGCCTTGGAGGTGGCGTAGTGACCGTGCACCGGCGTGGGGTGTTGAGCTTCGATCGAGGCGATGTGGACGATGGACCCGCCAGTGCCCTGATCCCGCATAGCCGACGTGGCGGCTTGGGTCAGCCGGTGTACCGCAGTGAGGTTGGTGTCGATCATCTCGGCCCACTGTTGATCGTCCAGATCAGTGAACGGAGCCACCGGCTGGATGCCGGCGTTGTTGACCAGGGCGTCGATCTTGCCGTGGCTTTCCCGGGCCGCGTCCACCACCGCAGCCGGGCCGTCTTCGGTGGTGAGGTCAGCCCGAACCTCAGTGATCTGCCCTTCGCTGCGCTCAATCGGTGACGACCGAGTGTGGGCCACCACCGAGGCCCCAGCAGCCTCCATCCGTCTGACGATCCCGCCGCCAATCCCCCCGCCCGCACCGGTAACCACCACTACCTTGCCGGTGAGGTCGATCATCTCAGCGGGCGATGCAGTCACGGCCTCACCAACTCAGCGATCTCCCCCGCCGCCGAGGGGTACAGCTCAACAAGCAGCTCGGCGCTCCCCAGCTCGAAACCATCATGGTGATACGGCGGCGCCATCGTGGTCCCCACCAGCGACCACTCCCCCCGAGTAGCCGCCCCCATCCAAGTGTGGGCCGGAACCACCACACAAGGCCGCTCCCCTGCTCCCAAGTCGTCACCCAACACCGGCCGCTCCACCGACCCGTCAGGCCCCAGCAACAGCATCCCCACCGCTGCCCCCGCGTAGTGATGCCAAATCTCCGGCCCATCCAGCCGATGCATCGCCGAAAAGTCCCCCGGCTGCATCAAGAAGTAAATCGCAGTGCTCTGCTCATCCCGCCAAACCTCCCGCCACATCCCCCCTTCAAACTCCAACGGTTCCAGTCCCAGCAAAGCCACCACCTCAGCCCCAGACAACCCCACCAAGTCCTCCCGCGGTTCCATCGCCACCGACCCTAGCTTTCCCGCTATGCAGACCTGCCCAAAGGAGGAACAGAGGTCGCCTCAACTCTCGAATGATCTTGCTCTTCGAGAGAAGACGGCTCCGGTGATGATGGGTAGGTGAGATTGACTGAGCGGTCGCCAACGCTGATTTCGATGCTGAGCGTCCCACCAAGAGCAGAAGTGAGCTTGCACAAAGTGGACAGCTTGGGGTCAGCCGACCGCTCGAGCCTCGACACTCCTCCCTGTGTGATGCCGAGCCTCTCAGCCAGATCGACCTGATTGATGCCGAGCTCACTCCGCAGTTCTGCCAGCTGAAAGGCGAAGATTTTCGCCTCCACCTTCTGCCTGTACTCCTCCGCCCTAGCACTGCGCACCGGATCGGCATCAATAGGAGCAGCAAGTTCGTCAAAGCTCTTGGTCGTCATGAAATGAGTCCTTGGTTTCGTAGTTCGGTTAGGTGCTCGTCATAGAGATCGTCTGCCTTGGGGATCGACTCCTTGTACCACACATTCCATCGACCCCGTTTGTTGCCACCGAGGAGCAGGACAGCGCTTCGCAAGGGGTCGAAAGCGAATACGACCCGAAGAGTGCCCGCTCGCAGCTCCTTCATATTCGGATGGCGACTGCCCGACAGAGTATCGACGAGCGGCCGCCCCGTACCCGGACCCCGCTGAGCCAGTACCCCGATTGCACCTCGAAGCCGGTCCTGGTCCTTGTCCGAGAGCGAGTTCCACCACACCTCGAACTGGCCTGTGACCTCTACCCTCCACACCCATTGAAATTACTCACAACTCATATGAGTTACAAGTGATTTCCGGTTTCTGGTGATGAAGGTCTTTCTGGTGCCCGATTAGGGCTCTAGGACGACTTTGATGGCGCCGGAGGCGCGGTTGGCGGCGGTGGCGAAGGCTTCGGCGGGGGCGTCTAGGGGGAAACGGTGGGTGATGATGGCGTCGGGGAGCTCGGGGAGCTGGGCTAGGGCAGCGGCGGCGACGTCCATGTCGCGGGTGGGGCCGAAGCGTCCGTACATGGAGGAGGGCACAAGGGTGATCTCCTTCATGCTGATTTCAATGCCGGGCAGGTCCACTGGGTCCCAGTAGCTGCCCAAGATGAGGATCTTGCCGCCAGGACGGCACTTCTTGGCCGCATCGGCCAAAGCTGAGGAGGTGCCGGCGGCCTCCACCACGATGTCGTAGGGCTCATCGGTCAGCGGGACCGCCCCCAAGCGATCGGCAGCTTCCTTTTGGGCGTCATGGCGGGCCGATATGGCGACTTCGCATCCGGCGAGGCCGGCCACGGCCAATGCGGTCTGGCCCACGGTGCCGCCGCCGATCACGGCCACCCGCATGTCGCCGCGCAGTCCTGCCAGGCGGAAGCCGTGTACCGCAATGCCCAGGGGCTCCACCAGGCAGGCGTCCCGGGGGTCGGCCCCGGAAGGCAGGGGCACGATGGCCTCGGGCCACATGAGCACCTCGTCGGCCATTCCCCCGTCGCGGGAGATTCCGGCGATGTCACCCAGAGTGACCGGACAGCGGTTGTAGTCGCCGGCCAAACACAGCTCGCAGGTGCCGCAGCCGTGGATGGGCTCGATGGCCACCGGTCGGCCGTCGTCCAGCCAGCCGGCGAATTCGTGGCCGATGGTGAACGTGTTGAGCATTCCCAGCTCGAGCATGTGCAGATCGGAGCCGCACACACCCGCCGATGCCATCTTGACGCGCACTCCCTCCCCTTCAGGGGGCGCTATTTCCACCGTGGCGGGCTGGCCGTCGACGCATCGCACTGCTCTCATGGCTTCATCCTTTCACTGGGCCAGCTCGCGACGGGCCTCACAGGCCCTTGGGACGGGTGCCGATAACGCCGTCGGCTTCCAGTTGGGCGATCTCGTCGGCCGACAGGCCCAGCTCGGCCAGGATCTCGTGGTTGTGCTGGCCCAGGGCGGGCGACGGGGAGGTGATCCAGCGGTCCACCGAGGCGAACCGGTAGGGCATTCCCGGCATGGGGTGGGTCCCCACCGCCGGGTGCTCGACCATCTCGAACAGTCCCCGATGGGCGAGCTGGGGGTTCTCATGCTGGATCCGGGGATCCCAGGCCGGGGCGGCGGGCACGCCCGCGGTCACCAGCCGAGCCACCGCGTCGTCGAGATCCTGCTCGGCCGCCCAGACGTACAGCCGCTCATCGATGGCGTCGTGGCCTACCCGGCGGCCGGCGTCGGTGGCGTACTCCGGTCGGTCGGCCCAATCGGGAGACCCGAGCACCTCCACCAGCGCCTGCCACTGATCGTCGTCGGCCACGGCCAGCGCCAACCATTGCTCGTGGCCCCGGCAGGGGTACAGGCCCTGGGGTGCGGCGTAGGGACTCCGGTTGCCGGCCCGCTCCATCACGTTGCCGTAGGCGGTGTACTCCACGATCTGCTCGGCCGAGCAGTTGAGGGCGGCCTCCACCATGGTGGACTCCACGAACACCCCCTGGCCGGTGCGCTCCCGAACCGCCAGGCCCAAAATCGCGGCGTAGGCCCCATGCATCCCGGCGATGGGGTCGCACGGGCCTCGCATGATGCGGGGCTGATCGTAGGGATGGCCCGTCACCCAGGCCATGCCGGTGAGCTGCTCCATGGTCTGGGCGAAGCCCACCCGCTCCCGCCACGGCCCGCTCAAACCGAACGCCGGCATCCGGGTGAACACCGCCTGGGGGTTGCGGGCCGAGACGGCCTCCCAGCTCAGGCCCCACTTTTCCACCACCCGGGGGGAGAAGTTCTCAATCACCACGTCGGCGCCCTCGATGAGCTGCCACAGCAGATCCATGCCCGCTTCCGTGTCCAAGTCGAGCGTCAGTCCCCGCTTGTTGTGGTTGATGGCCACGAACATCGAACTCCACTCCCACCAGTCCTCGGTGCCGAACATGAACCCGGTCATCCGCATGCCGTCGGGATGGCCGGTGGACTCGATGTGGAGCACATCGGCTCCCAGCATGGCCAGCGTGCCAGTGGCGGAAGGCCCGGCCCACCAGCTGGTGAGATCTACCACCCTGATCCCGGCCAGCGGCAGGTCGGGATCGGCCCCCGCAGCCGACGGCACCGGCCGCGGGCGGGCTTCGATCGTCCCGGTGTGCTCGCCCAGTTGAGGAGCGGGCGTGGCCGGCCGTCGCTCGCCGCCGTCGTCCATCAGGTAGGGCGGACGGGGCTGGAGGAACCCGCCGGGGTTGCGCACGAACACCCCCCGGGCGGCGAACTGCTCGTTGTCGAGCACGCTGCGGCCGTCGTTCACCTCGGCCACCGGCACCCGCAGATCAGACGCCGCCTTGATGATCTCGGCCACGGTGTGGCGAGATGTCCACGGGTGGACCATGGCATTCCACTCGTCCAGGCGGCCGGCCCGCTCCCCGATCTGACTCCATTCGGTGTCGATCAGGTCGGGACGCTCGATCATCAGCACGAAGCCCTGGTACTGGAGGGCGGTATTGGTGTTGAACCCCACCCAGCCGTCGAGGGCGGGCTCGATGGAGGGCGCCTCTACCGACCGCGCCACCCGATCGAATTCGTGGCCGCCGCCCCGCATGGAATGGGCCAGATCGCTGAACGTGGTGGAGGCGATGCCCATCACGTCGGCCACCGCCAAGTCGATGTGCTCGCCGCGCCCGGTGTGCCGGGCCCTCAGCAGCGTGGAGAGGACCGCAGGGCCGGCGAAGGCCCCGGCGGTCCACTCGGCGATGCCCCCTCCGGCGTGGATTGGGGGCTGGTCGGGCCGCCCCCGACAGGCGATGGCACCGCACTGGGCCTGCACGGTGTACTCGGTGGACGGGTGCGAGGCCAGCGGCCCGTCCTGTCCGTAGGGCGTCACCGACAGCACCATCAAATGTGGGTGCTGATCCGCCCAAGCCCGTCCGATACCCGAGCCGGCGGGGAATGACTCCACCACGGCGTCGGCGGTGGCTACCAGCTCCTCGATCTCGGGATCGCCCGGCTGTCCGACAACGCCCCGCTTGGAGGCGTTGAGCAGCTGGAACAGCGCGCTGTCGCCCTCGAACTCGGCCCGAGTGGCCGACCAGCGCCGCATCGGGTCGCCGTCGGGCCCCTCCACCTTGATCACGTCTGCCCCAGCGTCAGCCAACAGCTTGGTGACATAGGGGCCGGGCACCCCGGTGGAGAAGTCCAACACCCGGATGCCGGCCAGTATTGAGGCCTGCATGTGGACGCCTTCGCCCACGCTGGCTCCGTCGGCCCGCTGAGCGTCCTGGTTGGCCTCTGCCGTCATTGCAGTCTCACTGTTTCCCAGTCGGTTCGCACCCCGGTATCTTGTCGCATTGGGAAGTCCCGTACACTGGCCGACACTCGGCAAACGATCGCAGCAAAGGAAAGCACTGTGAAGCTCACCGAAGTCAACCTGCTCGACCCCGACCGATTTGTGCGCCTAGAGCACCATGAGATGTTCAAGGTGCTGCGGGAGCAATGCCCCGTCTTCTTGCACCAAGACCCCAACGGACCGGCGTTCTGGAACATTGTCAAACACGATGATCTGGTGGAGGTGAACCGCGACACCGAGCGCTTCTCCTCTGAGATCGGCGGCACTTCCATCCCCGATCCCGGCACCCGAGACAACGGCGGACCGGACTCCCGGGGGGTGATGATGCTCACCACCGATCCTCCCAAGCACACCCGCTACCGGCGGCTGGTGAACAAGGGCTTCACCCCCCGCATGATCGGCCTGATCGAGCAGTACCTGCGGCACCGGGCCATCTTGATCGTCGACAACGTGATCGAGAAGGGCGAAGCCGACTTCGTGGTCGACCTCGCCTCGGAGCTACCGCTCCAGGCCATTGCCGAGATCATGGGCGTGCCCCAAGAAGACCGAATGATGCTGTTCGACTGGTCCAACCGCTTGATCGGCGTCGACGACCCCGAGTACGCCGACGGCGCCGAAGACGGCGTTGTGGCCGGCGCGGAGCTGTACGCCTACACCAACCAGCTGGCCAAAGACCGGGCGGAAAACCCCCGCGACGACATTGTCACCAAGCTCATCAACGCTGAGATCGACGGTGACCGGCTGACCGAGCTGGAGTTCGACATGTTCATGCTGCTGCTCACTGTGGCCGGCAACGAGACCACCCGCAACGCCACCGCCCAAGGGATGCTGGCGCTGATGGACCACCCCGAGCAGTTCGAAATCATGAAGGGCTCCACCGACGGGGTGACAGACACCCATATCGACGAGCTCCTGCGGTGGTCAACCCCGGTGCTGCACTTCCGCCGCACCGCCACCGAGGACACCGAGATCAGGGGCCAGCACATCGACGAGGGCGACAAGATCGTCATCTGGCACATCTCGGCCAACCGGGACGAAGAGGTGTTCGAAGACCCGTTTACCTTCGATGTGAACCGCACCCCCAACGAGCAGATCGCCTTTGGCGGCGGCGGGGCCCACTACTGCCTGGGCGCCAACCTGGCCAAAATGGAGCTGCGCCTCATCTTCCAGGAGATCATCGAGCGCATGCCCGACATGCACCGAGTGGGCGAGCCCGAGTGGCTCCGCTCCAACTTCATCGGCGGCATCAAGCATCTCCCCGTCGCCTGGACCCCCGGCAAAAAAGTCAACCCCGGCCCCGCCCCCGACCAAAACCTCTCAACCCTGGTCTAGCGCCGCTGGTCAATCCCCCGGCAGTCGACTCCACATCACGACATCGGGTTGGTCGTCTTTGACCGGCTCCCACGCCCGCAGTACGCCTTCACGCTGATAGCCGCAACGTTCGGCCACCCGTTGGGACGCGGGATTGTCGACATGGGTCACCAGATGAACCCGGGCCAGGCCGTGCTCGGAGAATGCCCAATCGGTGATCAGGTTGAGGGCTTCTGAGGCGATCCCTTGTCCCCGGTACCGCCTGTCGAGCCAATAGAACGCCTCCCCACGCCGGAATTGGGGCTCTAGCAGGATACCCATCTGACCGATGCAGCGATCCGAAGGAGGCAAAGTGATCGCGAATGCGAATAGACCCTGGTCCCTCCGTGCCAGCCGTTCCTCAATCCACTCTCGAGCCTGCGAATCAGACATCGCTTCCGGCATCATTGTGAATCGGGGAATCTCCGGGTCCTGGCATGACTCGGCAATGTCGACCGCGTCCTCGACTCGAAACGGTCGCAACAACACGCGCTCCCCGGCAATCATGGTGAACGGAATAGCCACAACCCCCAGTTTCCCAGAGCCCCAAACCTTTGAACCCTCAATTTCAAAGTCGGCTTTGCCCAATTACAAGGCAAAATTGTAAGTTGCTTTGTAGGCTGTTTGCATGTCAAACACGGGAACTTTGAAGGTGTCGTCTCGGGGGCAGATGAGCCTTCCGGCGACGGCTCGCCACAACTGGGGGCTCGACGAAGGGGGCGAGGTCGGGTATCTGCATCTGGGCGGCGCACTCCTCCTGATACCAGGCAATGTCGAAAAGCTGCGGGCTGAGCTGCTTGCCGCCATCACCGACGAGATCTGGGAGCAGGCCGCAGCCGGCTTCGGCGACCCCGACCTGGCCAGCGAGTGACCCAGCTCGTCGACGACAGGGTGCTCGCCGGCCTGCTGCAAGCGGAAACGCCGCCGGACCCCGGCCAGCCGATCTACACCACCGGCTGCTGGTACGTGCGGCTCTGCCAGGCAGCTCTGAGCTCAACGGTCAGCGGGACGTTGTCTGGCTCGTTCGCCGAATTACCCCCCAAGCTCGTCCCCCGGGCACTGCATTCGCTGCTCGAACTTCCCGATGAGATCGGTTTGGTGGGCCTGCGAACCCTGGCCCCGCTGATCGGCCGGTTACGCAGCCGCCACCGCCAACTCAACCTGCTGTCGGTTGAAGCGCTGGCTGCCGCGCTGTATCTAAACGCCCGGGTCTACTTACGCACCCCCTCGCCTCCCCTCCAACACGCTCTCACAGCCGAAGGCCGCCAAGCCGTCATCCTGGCTTGACACACATCGGGACAGCCATCTCGCGCCTACCGGCCCAGCACGTCGACGCCGTGTTGGGCGGCGGATGCCGCGAGGCGGTGGTCGAAGGTGGCGATGGCGCGGGCGTTTAGTTCGAGGGCGGTGTCGAGGACGATTGCGTCGGGGAGCCTCAGTCCGGTCTCTGCCCGCAGCATCGCCCATCGAAGCGGTGCGCCGTCGTCCACATCGGTCACCACGAACGCAGCCCGGAGTCCCTCAGATGCGCTCTCGACGACCCCAAGATGAGCCGGCGCCACAAGGCACTCGGCCATGGTCACCGGGTGCAAGAGCGCCTCTTCGTCGGCGACCTCGCTATTGATCGCAACCGCCCGGGAATGATGCTCATCGCTTGGATCGCGCAAAGCCACAACCCAGCTGGCGTCGGCCACAATCATGCGGGCCAGTCTTGGGACCGGTCATAGAGCACCGAAGAGCCGGGCAAAGAGCCCTCCAGCACCGCCCTGGCCTGAGACCTAGATGTGGGCGACCGGCCGCTGGCCACCCAGTCCAACATGATGAGCCGTATGAGCTTCGCCCGCGGGACATCGGACCACTTCCGAGACGCCTCATCGAGGATCTCGGAAATCTCATCGGTTTCGGTCACCGAGTGGCGAGGGCGGGTTGTCGGCATCCCCATAAGTGTAGCACTAAGTGCAGCACTACGGATCTTCCTGCGACTATAAGGAGGCGTCGATGCAATTCGCCGGGCCATCCCACGACAGCATGTGCTGGTCCAGAGTGAGCAGGGGGCACTCCTGGACCAGTGCGGTGGCCAAGATGAATCGATCGGCGGTATCCCCAGTGGCCAGGCCCATCTCCCCCAATCGGGCGGCCTGTTCTGCTTCCATCGGTCCGATGGGCAGATCCCTGACCCCGGCGGCAACCATTCGCATCCGAAGAAGGGCCACGTTGAGCTCCACCACCAAACGTCGCTTGGCCTGCAAGAGGGCCAGCTCCCAATAGGTGATCGCGCTCACCGCCGCCTCACCTCGCCGGGTGGCTTGGTCTACCCGCCCGATGGCTTCGTTCCCCAGCTTGCCGCCAGCTACTCCCCAGCAGAACCGGAGCACGACATTGGTGTCCAGCAGCAGCATCAGCCGTCTTGGTCGGAAGATCCGATGACGAGATCGGACTCTTGCCTGTCCCAGCTGGAGATAACTTCCTGGACGATCTCCTCATTGCCAAACCCCATGCTCTCTGTGTCGAAATCGAACCCCTCGGGCAGGTCGATGATGTCTCGGCAAAATCCGAAGAGCGACCCGGTGAACTCCTCGCGAGGAGAACGAGGAGGCCGGACCTCGGCTACTGGCCGGCCATTCTTGGTTATGACGATCTCCTGCCCGTCGCACACCGCATCCAATAGTGGCCCGCAATTGGCCCGGAACTCGCTCACTGAGACGGTGGCAGAAGACAGGTGGTCACCGGGAAGTGCCATTCTGCCAGGCTAGCGGCAGAAACAGATTTTGTACATCTATGTACAAAATCTGTTGGTCCCACAAATCCCTCAGTCTCCTGAAACATTGGGCTATACCATCCTCCTGGCCGAAGGAGAGCCTGTATGACCGCCAAGCCCGATCCCCTCACTGTCCCGTTCGGGACCGTTTTCTGCGACTGGATGACGACGGCTCGGGCTGATGGCGGGCTGCTTGCCTATGGCGGCTCTGTTGAGCCGTTCGGGGATCTCAGCTTGAGCCCGGCGGCTCACGTGCTGCACTACGGGAGCTCCGTTTTCGAGGGATTGAAGGCGCATCGCCAGGTTGACGGGACGGTGGCCATCTTCCGGCTGGACAGCCATGTGGCTCGCATGGTTGCCAGCGCCGCCTGCCTGCGGCTGCCCGAGATCGATCCCAGAATGCTGCGGCAGATGACCATCGACACGGTTGCGGCCAACGCCGACGAGGTTCCCGACCCGCCGGGCTCGCTCTATATCCGCCCAACGCTGGTGGGCACCGGGGCCGACATCGGCGCGGCGGCCCATCCCGCCCCCTCCGCTCTGTTGTTCGTGGTCAATTCCCCGGTGGGCGACTACTTCAAGGGAGGCATCCGGCCCCTCACACTGCAAGTTGAGTCGTCCACACCCCGTACCGTGCCCCAGTTCGGCATGGTGAAGTGCGCGGCCAACTATGCAATGGCACTGGGTTCCACACTGGACGCGATGGCCGCCAACGAGGCGGTCGACCAAGTGCTGTTCGCCAGCGATGGCGACATCACCGAGACCGGCGCCTCCAACTTCTTCCTGGCCGACGACGAGCGCATCGTCACCCGGCACCTCGACGAGTCGTTCCTGCACGGCGTGACCCGGGACTCGGTGATCCAGCTCGCCCGCCACCTCGACTACGACGTGGAGGAACGCGCCATCGACCCCGAGGAGCTCGTCGACTGGGCCGAGCAGGGCGAGGCCTTCCTGTCGGGCACCGCCGCCGGCGTCGCCCCCGTGGGCACCATCCTCTACTCGGGCAAGACCCTCACCATCGGCGACAGCCAACCCGGCCCCAACACCCTGCGCCTGCGCCAAGCCCTCACCGACATCCAAACCGGCGCCGCCCCCGACCCATTTGGCTGGCGCACCCCGGTGGCAGGCACCTAGAAGGCAACCGCCATCGCGAATGCCGCACTCGGCTAGCCACTACAGTCATTGTCGCATCACGCTATAGAGAGATGGCCGACCAGGGATTGCTGCTATGACCGCCGTGCCAACCGAATCGGAAGCCGCAACCGGCTCCTTTGCCAAGCCGCCGCCTGCTACTGAGGCAGACCCGCACAACCCGCTCCACAACGCCTTTTGGCGGCGGGATCGCCGGGTGGTGGACGAAGACCTGAAGCAGGTGTGCTCTCGGCCGCTCACGTTTTATCCCGGGTTTGAGTTCACCGGTGACCTGGAGAGCGTGGAAACGCCGGGGGCATGGTGCATCACCCGGCATTCGTCCATCTTGGAGGTGTCGCGCAACCCGCAGATCTACTCCTCGTCGTCGGGCGTCACCATCAACGACTTCCCGCCGGAGTTCAACGAGTACTTCAACTCGATCATCGCCATGGACGACCCCCGCCACGCCCGGCTGAGAAAGATCGTCTCAGCGGGCTTCACCCCTCGGATGCTGGCCCGGCTGGAAGACTCGGTGCAGGACCAGGCCCGGCTGATCGTGGACGAGGTGTGCGAGCGGGGCGAGTGCGATTTCGTCACCGACGTGGCCGCCCGGCTGCCGCTGCGCATCGTGTGCGACCTGATGGGGATTCCCGCCTCCGAGCACGACTTCGTGTTCGACCAGACCAACGTGATCTTGGGGGCGGCCGACGACGAGTACGTCCCCGAGTTCGGCGACTTCATCACCGCCATCCTCATGGCCGGCGAGGCTCTGTCGAAACTGATGGACAAGGTGGCGGAATCGAAGGTTGGCGTGGATACCGGTGATCTAACCAGCGTGTTGGTCAATGCCGAGGTGGACGGCGAGCGACTCACCCGTGCTGAGCTGGCCAGCTTCTTCATCCTGCTCGTGGTGGCCGGCAACGAGACTACCCGCAACTCCATCAGCTGGGGCCTGGTGCATCTCACCGACAACCCCGACCAGCGCCGCATCTGGACCGAAGACTTCGAGGGCGTGGCCAACACCGCAGTTGAGGAGATCGTCCGCATCGCCAGCCCGGTCACCTACATGCGCCGCACCGTGCTGTGCGACACCGAGCTGGAGGGCCAGAACATCGACGAGAGCGACATGGTGGTCATGAACTACCTGTGCGCCAACCGGGACGAATCGGTGTTCGACGACCCGTTCGCCTTCAATGTGCTACGGGATCCAAACCCCCACATCGGCTTCGGCGGTCCCGGACCGCACTTCTGCCTCGGCGCGCACTTGGCCCGCCGGCAGATCAAGGTGATGTTCCGCGAGTTGTTCGACCGCATCGGCGACATCCGGGCAACCGGCGAGCCCGACCCACTGTCATCGGCCTTCATCCACGGCATCAAGCACCTGTCCGCGGAGTTCACCCCGTCTAAGCCGGTGGGAGCATCGGCTTAGAACAGCATTGGGCCAAGACGGCTAGGCCCTTTTTATCTGCTGCCTTGTTCAGAGAGTCTGCGGATGGCGTCGAGGTCGAGGTGGCGGAAGATGCCTTCGGCCCGGGCAGTGACTTGGCCACCTTGCAGGGCTTGGCCTTTGACTTCGGTGATCTCGCCGTCGAAATTCTCCACCCAGCCCTCGAATACAGTCTCCACTCCCAACAACGTGGGCTTGCGGTATTGCACCGACAGCATCATGGTGGGGCCGCTGGCGTTGCTCGCTGAGCAGGCACTGGTGAACACCATGTCGAAGGCCGACGCGATGGCTGCCCCGTGCACGCAGCCGGGCGGACCCTCATAGACAGTGGAGAACACTGCCCGCCCCCGAGACACCGGAGGGTCGACCTCGGTGTCCACCACCATCTCCACCGGCAGCGCGGCGGGATTGCAGATGCCAGTCACCAGATCGAACGGCGCCCGCTTGTGGGTGATGGGCGGACCGTCGAAACGGGGAGAGTTGGAGCCGTAGCGAGGCGGGGGCTCGGCGGGCACATGGGCCTCGATGCGGTCGGCTAGGGCGTTGGCCTCGTCGGCCAGCGCGGCGGTGTCGGCAGGCGAGGCGGTGTTGGTGACGGTGGCGGCCACCATCCGGCGCACCGCGTCGGCCAGCGCCCGCAGCTCCCGCTCCCGGCCGGCCACCGCCGGGTGATCGATGGCCTGGAACGGGCCGCCTGGCTGATTGATATGGGCCACGACGGCAACGGTATGTTTTGGGCAGCATCTGAGCGCAACCAGGCGCCCAAGAACCCCAACCCCACTAGGAGCCCCCATGCCCATCGACCCAACCGCTGTCGGCGCCGAGAGCGACCCGAGCACCTCGAGCTGGAATTCGAAAGACGCCCTCTTGTATGCGCTGGGCGTGGGCGCGGGAATGAGCGATCCCACCGGGTTCGAGCTGGAGTTCACCACCGAGAACACCAAGGACGTGGAGCAGAAGGCCCTGCCCACCATGTGCGTGGTGCTGGGCGGCGGAGTGGGCGGTTCCAACAGCCCGCTGGCCAAGATCGGCACCTACAACCCGGCGCTGCTGGTCCACGGCGAGCAGGGGTTCACCCTCCACAAGCCGCTGCCGGTGGAGGCCACGGTCAGCTCGGTTACCCGCGTAGCCGGCATCTACGACAAGGGCAAGGCCGCCCTGGTGGTGCTGGAGAGCGACGTCACTGACACCGCCGACGGCCAGCCCCTGTTCACCAACGTCACCTCGCTGTTCATCCGGGGCGAAGGGGGCTGGGACGGCGACCGGGGCCCGGCCAGCCCGCCCAAGGTGCCCGAACGCGACGCCGACCACGTGGTCACCTACCAAACCCGCACCGACCAGGCCCTTCTCTATCGGCTCAACGGCGACCGCAATCCGCTGCACTCCGACCCGTCGTTCGCCGCCGCGGGCGGGTTCGACACCCCGATCCTGCACGGCCTGTGTACCTACGGCTTCACCGGGCGGGCGCTGCTCCACTCTCTGTGCGACAGCGATCCGGCCCGATTCAAGAGCATGCACGGGCGGTTCTCCTCACCGGTTCTGCCGGGAGAGACACTCGACGTCCACATCTGGGACGAGGGCGGCGGATCGGCCCGCTTCCAAACCCGGGTGGGCGACCGAGTGGTTCTCGATGCCGGAACCGTTACCTTCGCCTAGGCGCCGGGCTGACGGTCCGGAGACCGGCCTGACGCTCTTCGGCTACTCGCCGAAAGCAGCGTCGATGCGCTGGTCGACCAGCGCGGTGATGGGCAGTTCTACGCCCAGCTCATCGGCCAGGGCCAGCGCGCCCCCCAGGTCTTTGTGGGCGATCTGGGTGAAGCTGCCCCCGAAAGCCGGGGGCGGATAGGTGGGCGGTCCGGTGAACATCCCCACGTGAGGACCGATGTTGCGGTCGGAGTAGCTCACGATCTCGGCGAACGCTCCCAGGTCCACATCGGCGGCCGCGGCCAGCGCGATGGCCTCGTAGGCCACGGCCAATTCGGCGTAAGTTATGAGGTTGCGGGCCACTTTGGCCTTTAGCGCAGAGCCCAGCGGGCCCACGTTGACCACCATTCCGCCGTAGCGCTCGAAGTGGGGTCGCCCCTGCTCGGTGTGAGCCGCGTCGCCTCCGCAAAACACCACCAGGTCGCGAATCTGAGCCGACGGGGTGCCCCCAGTCACCGGGGCGTCGATCAATGTCGCCCCGGCGTCGTCGGCCTCGGCGGCCAGCTCGATCACCGTGGCGGGCAGCACCGTGGAGTGGACGGCTATCAGGGCGCCCGACTCGGCAGCTCCGGCGATGGCCCCGTCGTCGCCCCGGCACACTTGGCACACCTGGGCGTCGTCGATCACCACCACCGCCACGAGGTCTACTTGTCGGGCCAGCTCCCCCACCGATGCGGCCGGTGTGCCGCCCAGCTCGTTGAACCGCTCCATGGCCTCGGCGGAGACGTCGTAGCCCACCACGGTCACCTGGTCGTCCCACTGGCCGGTGAGCACGCCCTCGGCGATGGCGCCGCCCATGTCGCCCAGTCCGATGATTCCCAGTCGAGTCATTACATCTGTCTCTTTCTGCTCGAGGTTCTCAGCGAAGCGGTCGGAAGAAGGCCCGCACCTCTTCCACCAGCTTGTTCGGGTTCTCCAGGGCAGGAAAGTGGCCGCCGTCGTCCACCTCAGTCCACCGGGTGATGTTGTAGTAGGGCTCGGCCAGCTCGCGGGGCGGGCGGTTCTTCTCGTTGAACACCGCCACCCCGGTGGGCACGGTAATTCTCGGCGGCTGGTTGAAGGCCGAGCCGGCTCCGAAGCTCTCGTAGTACATGCGCATCGACGGGCCGATGGTGGCGGTGGCCCAATAGATGGTGAGCAGGGTACACAGCTCGTCGAGGGTGTAGCGCCGGGCCAGGTCCCGCCCGCCGGGACCGTCGATGTCGCTCCATCGCCACCACTTCTCGATTATCCAGGCGGCCAGGCCGGCGGGCGAGTCGGTGAGCCCCACCGCCGCAGTCTGCGGCTTGGTGCGCTGAAGGTGTACGTATCCCCACTCCCGGTCGCGGTACTGCTTCACGCCCTCCCACCACTGGCTCTGCTCTGGGGTGAGGGCGGCCTCGTCGATGGGCGGGGCCACCATGTTGAGGTGGATGCCCACCATGCGGTCGGGGTGCATGGCACCCAGCGCCGCGCTCACCGCAGAGCCCCAGTCGCCGCCCTGAGCGCCGAATCGCTCATAGCCCAGTGCGGTCATCAACTCGGCCCACATATCGGCCACCTTGGCCGACGACATCCCCGGCTGGACGGGCAGGGATGAGAACCCATAGCCGGGCAGCGACGGGGCCACCACGTGGAAGGCATCGGCGGGGTCGCCGCCGTGGGCCGCCGGGTCGTTGAGCGGGCCGACCACCTTGTGCATCTCCCAGAAGCAACTGGGCCAGCCGTGGGTGATGACCAGCGGCAGCGGTTCGAAGCCCCGGCCCTCGGCATGGACGAAGTGGATGTCGAGGCCGTCGATGCGCTCGGTGAACTGGGGCAGCTCGTTGAGCGCGGCCTCGCACATCCGCCAGTCGTAGTCTTGGCGCCAGTAGCGGCACAGCTCGGCGATGTAGGCGGTGTCGGAGCCGTAGTCCCACCCCACCCCCTCCAGCGCCTGGGGCCAGCGGGTGGCGTCCAGGCGCCGATGGAGGTCGTCGATCACCTCATCGGGCACGGCAATCCGGAACGGCTCAGCCACGGCGTCAGGTTATGCCAGCGCTCAGCGGTCGCCGATGGCGTAGAAGCCGCCGACGCGGTCGGCCACGTAGATGACTCCGTCCCACACCGCGGGGGTGGCCTCAATACAACCCCCCAGCGATATGCGCCATATCTCGGGGGGCTCGACCGCGGGGTCGGAAACGTCGAAGGCGTAGATGTTGCCGGCGCAGTCGCTTTGCATGAGCACGTCGTCGATCACCACCGGCGACGACCACACTGGGCCGGTCATCCGCTTGAACCACACGATCTCGCCGGTCTCGCGGCTCAGCCCGTACAAGAAACCCGCGTTGGTGGGCACATACACCATCTCGTCGGTCAGCGCCGGGGTGGCCCACACTCCGTCGATGTCGGCGTTGCGAAGGTCGGTGCCCCACACCAGGGGATCCTCGGCCGAGGGGTCGAGCTTGAGCATCTGGCCCAGCTCCTGGCTGCGGGTATTGCCCCGTTCATACTCCACCCCCACGTACAAGAAGCCCTCGGCGTCGGCCACCACGGTGGCGTCCACGTCGTCGCCCGCCCAGTAGCGGAATACCCGCTCAGGGTCCTGTCCGTCGGCCACGCCTGAGATGTCCCAGCCCTGCACCAGGCCCCCGGAGTTGGCGAAATAGAGGGTGTTGCCCACCACGGTCATGCCGGTCTCGATGGATATGTTGCCGTCGGTTACCACGCTGAGCAGCTCGTCGTCCCAGCCGGCGTTGGAGAACACCACTTCGGGATCGATCGTCACCAGGCCGTCGGCGCCGAAGCTGCGGTTCAGCTTGGCAATGAAGAAGTGGCTGTTCTCCCCGCCTTGGAACAGGTGGTCGTTTAGCACCAGGCCCGCTCCGTCCCAATCGTCGTTCCACAGCACGGGCGGGAAATCCTCGGCGTGTACCGACCAGAGCTCCACGGGCTCTTCCCTGTCGAAAGCGATGATCCGCAGATAGTTATCCCGCGATCCGAAGTACACCAGGGGGTAGCCGTCGGGATCGACGGTCACCGACCCCTTGACCAGGTCGCCCACCACGAACTCGGGCAGCAGCTGCTCACCGGTGGCGGCGTCGAGGAAGTGGACCCCCGGGGTGTAGGTGCCCGCCACCACCCAGGTGCGCTCGTCCCACTCGATCACCGCAGGCTGGCCGGTCCAACCAGCCCCGCACCACAAGGTGGTGCCCGCCTCCCACGTGGTGAGCGAGCACAGGTCTCGCTCGGGGGTGCCGGTGAACCGCCACAGCACCTCCGGCGACTGCGGGGCCGGACCAGTGCCGTAGAAGGTGCGGGTGGGGTTGCCCCGGAAGGTGAGCAGTCCGGGCATTCCGCTGACGGGCTGCCCGGCAGTGGCCGGGTCTACCCAGCCCGGATACGGCGTGGGAGTGGGCTCGGGGGTGGGAGTCGGGTCCGGGACTTGAGTGGGAGCGGGGGTGGGGATGGGCGTCGGGGCCGACGTCGGCACCGATGTCGGCGTGTCGGCTGGTGCCACAGGTATCGGGGCTGGAGACGTGGTCAGCTCAGGGTCGTCGACGTTGAAAAACTGCACATCGGCCACCACCGCCACGATCCCCACGGTGGCGGCGATCGCCGCGACCACGGCCCACGATCTCCACATGCGCACTTGCACTACCGTAGAGCCATGGCGATCGAATATTTGGACCCAAAGGCAGAACCGGCCGAGCCGGTGACTCCCTACGACCTGTCAGCGGGCAGTGGAACACTCACCGTGGGGCTGTTGGCCAACGGATTCCCCGACTCGGTCCCATTCCTGGATGCCGTGGGCGAGAGCCTGCGCCGGGTTCGCCCCGACGTGGAGGTTCGGGCCTGGAACAAGGGCAACGCCTCCATGGTGGCCGACGACCAGCTCATGGGCGAGATCACCGACGACTGCGACGCGGTGGTGGCCGCCTACGGACATTGAGGAAGCTGCACTAGCGGCACCGTGCGTGACGCCATCAAAGCCGCCCGTCGGAATACTCCGGCGGTGGCGCTGGTGACCACCAAGTTCTCACCTCAGGGCGACTTCGTGGCTCGTTCCGCGGGCATGCCCGATATTCCCCGGGTGATCCTCCCCCATCCGGTGGCCGGCACCGGAGAAAAGGCCATGAAGATGGTGGCCGACGACATCGCCGACGAGGTGCTTCAGGCGCTAGGGGCCGGATGAGCCGACAGTTCACCGCTGCCACCGAAGAGGCCGCGCTCGAACAGCTCCACAGCTCAGGCTGCACCGACGGACTGCCGGTGGTGATTCCCACCCCGGCCCGAGTGGAGCGGATGGTGCTGGCCTCGGGCCTCGACGCCGACGTGTCGCTGGGCCAGCTCGGCCCCAACCTGGGCGAGGCAACGGTGGACAAAGCAGCCATCGCCGCAGTGATGGCCGGCTGTTTGCCCGACCACTTCCCGGTGGTGGTGGCCGCGGTGCGGGCAGTGAGCGATCCCCGCCTGGACATGACCGAGGTACAGGCCACCACCCACAATCTGGGGCCGCTATTGATCGTGAACGGCCCCGCGGTGAGCGCCTGCGGCATCGCTTCGGGGTTCGGCGCGCTGGGCCCGGGCCACCGGGCCAACGCCAGCATCGGGCGAGCAGTGCGCCTGGCCATGATCAACATCGGCGGCGGGCGGCCCGGCACCTCCGACATGGCGCTTCTCGGCCACCCCGGCAAGTTCACCTTTTGTCTCGGCGAGGACGAAGAGGCCAGTCCCTGGCCGCCGCTGCACACCGCGTTGGGCTACGACATCGACCAGAGCACGGTGACGGTGGCCTGCACCGAGGGGCCGCACTCGGTGCTGTGCTTCCCCGACGACGATCCCGAGGTGTATGCCGACCATCTGCTGAACGTGCTGGCCGCCTCGCTGTCAGGGCTGGGGGCCAACAACACCCACTTCGGCCGGGGCTCCCAGGTATTGGTACTCAACCCCGACCACGCCGTCGCCCTAGCCGACGTGGGCTACGACCGGGCCACCATCGCCGAGGCGCTCCACGAGCGGGCCAAGCGATCCTGGTCGGAGCTGTCCACGGTGCGCTCTCGGGGCTCGGGCATCAATCGCCACCAGCGCAGCCAAGGCGACGATCCAGAGTTGGTGGTGCACGCCCTGAGCAGCCCCGAAGCCCTGCTCATCCTGGTAGCCGGAGGCACCGGCCTGTACTCCACCGTCATGCCCTCCTGGGGCGCCGGCCCCCACGGCAACAGCCACCTCACCGTAGAAATCGACCTCGACCAGACCTGCGAAATCCCCCTGGTAATGCCAGTCGGCTAGGCCCTATTTTCGCAAGCGCAAAACTGCCCCAATTCACTGATAGCGTTTCGGCTATGGGTCGATTTCGTCGAACAATGGACACTGCCAAGGCCTCGTGGGCGGTGCTGCAACACGATCGGGAGCTGGCCGTCCTGCCGATTCTGGGAGCACTGGCCTCGTTGGCGGTGGTTCTTGCCATCGGCTTGCCCATCTGGCTCTCCACCGATGGGATAGACGACGGCGGCAGCAGCGGCAGCGAGCCAATGCTGTGGATCGGCGGGATCATCATCTTGTTGGCCATCACCATCATCACTGTGTTCTTCAACGCCGCGGTGGTGTCGGGGGCCCGGGAGCGGTTCAGCGGCGGCGACCCCACCATCTCCAGTGCCATCAAGGGGGCCTTCTCCCGACTGCACGTGATCGTGCCGTGGGCGATTCTGGCCCTGACCGTCGGGATGATCATCCGGTTGATTCAGAGCTCGGACAACATCGTCGCCCGCATCCTCGGCAGTCTGCTTAACATGGCCTGGGGGGTGCTCACTTTCTTGGTGGTGCCCATTCTGGTGGTGGAGCAGACCGGGCCATTCCAGTCGTTGAGCCGCTCGGGCGAGCTATTGCGTCACACCTGGGGCGAAAACCTGATCGCCCAGGTCGGTTTCGGCATCATCGGATTCGTGGCCGCCATTCCGGGAATCATCATCATTGCCATTGGGGCCTCGGCCGGATCGGCCGGGGCAATAATCGGGGTCACAATCGGGTTCGCCTGGATCGCCCTGGTGTCGGTGGTGATCAGCACGCTCACCGCCATCTTCCAGATGGCGCTGTACCTCTACGCCACCACCGGACAGGTGCCCATGGGCTTCGAGCAATCCGGCCTCAGCGATACCTTCAACGAGCGGTCCCAAGGCCCCCTGATGCGAGGCTTCGGAGGCGGAGGCCTCGGCGGCGGGGGCTTCGGCGGCGGCCGGTTCTAACTGCTAGTCGCTAACTGGTTCTAGAGCAGCCTTGGCTGCCTCCGGGTTGAGGTACTCACGGGTGAAGCACACCTTGCCGTCGCGGAAGCGCCATAGGCCGATATAGCGATTGGAGTATCGGCGACCGGTGGGAACCACCTCGCCTTGGCTGGTGTACTCGGCAATGAGAAGATCGGGGTCGACGCAGGGGTATACCTCGGTGATGTGCAAGCTGAAGCGGAACACCTTGAAGGCGCCCACCAGACGCTGGCGCACCGCCTCTTTGCCCTCGGTCCGGTCGGGCTTGTCGGGGTGGGCGTAGGGCAACTCCATCACATAGTCGTCGGTGTAGTGGGACACCACCGCGTCGGCGTCGCCCATCGAGTCGAACACCGACCGGAGAATCTCGAGGTTGGTCCGCTTGCTCATATTGCTAGTTGACCACGTTCTTCGAATCCGTGGGAAAGCTGGCTGTAGTGTCGCGGATCGTGTCTTCGAATGAACTGCCGCTGAGCGGCCTGCGGGTCATCGACATGGCCGACGTCAAGGGCGAGTTGGCCGGTCGGGTTCTGGCCGACTTCGGCGCCGACGTGATCCGGGTGGAGCCGCCCAGCGGGGCCGAGTCCCGGCGCATGCCTCCATTCGCCCCCGACGGCGACACCAGCCTGTACTTCGCCTTCCGCAACTTCAACAAGCGGGGCATCACCGTGGACGTGACCACCGCCGATGGCCAGGCCCAGCTGCGAAAGTTGCTGGCCAGCGCCGATGTGTGGATTGAATCCACCAAACCGGGGACATTGGCTCCTTACGGGCTGGACCCCCGGGATGTGTCTGTCGAGTTCGAGCACCTGCTGGTGCTCTCGATCACCGACTTCGGCCAAGAGGGGCCGTATGCCCAGTTCGAGGCCACCGACGAGGTGATCCAAGCCATGAGCGGGCACCTGGCCGCCTCGGGCATCCCCGAGAAGCCGCCGCTGCTCATCCCCGGGGCGATCGCATACGACACCGCCGGCGTGGTCGGCGCGCTGGCTGTGGCCATCGGGCTTGTGGCCAAGGAAAACACCGGGCGGGGCCAGCACCTGGACTTCTCGGTGCTGGAGGCGGCCATCCACCTCAACACCTGGCAGCTGGCCAACATGCAGCCCACCCTGGACGCAGGAATGGACCCTCCCATCGTCCGGTCGGGCACCACCGTGGTGTACCCGCTGTTCGAGACGGCCGACGGATACATCACCATGGTGGTTCTCAGCCCCCGACAGTGGTTCGCCTTATGGGAGTGGATGGGTCGCCCCGAGGCATTCGCCGACGAGATGTGGAGCCAGACCATCACCCGGATCATGAACGGCGACGTGTTGAACCCGGTAATCGCCGAGCACTTCGCCCCCATGATGATGGAGGAAGCCGCGGCCGAGGCCCAGCGCCGGGGCGTGGTGGTCACCCCGATGCTCAAGCCGTCCGACATCCTGGTGAACGAGCACTACGTGTCCCGGTCCACGTTCGTGCCGATGGAACTGGCCCCTGGCGTAGAGGCGGCAACCGCCTCGGGATTCATGGAGATCAACCGGCAGCGCCAGGGATTTCGATTCGGGGCACCGGCAGTGGGCGAGCACAGTGCCGAGGTGGCCGCGGAGGCGGCTGCCGCCGAGCCCGCAGGTCCGGTGCCCGACCCTGGCGAGACGGCCCAACCGCTGGCCGGACTGCGGGTGCTGGATTTCGGACACGGCGGCGTGGGCGTGGAGGGCGGTCGGATGCTGGCCGAGTACGGCGCCGACGTCATCAAGATCGAAACCCGCACCTATCCCGACTTCATGCGGCTGGTGATCGGTACAGAGATGACGGCGTCGTTCGCTTCGTCGAGCCGCACCAAGCGCAGCTTCGGGGTCAACTCCAAGATCCCCGAGGGGTTGGCCGTGCTGAAGGAACTGGTGAAGACGGCCGACATAGTGATCGAGAACAACTCCACCGGCACCATGGACTCCATGGGGGTGGGCTACGAGACGCTTAAAGAGCTCAATCCCGGCGTGTGCATGGCCAGCAGCCAGCTCATGGGCTCCACCGGGGCCTATGCCGACTGGATCGGCTACGGACCCACCATCCAGACCGTGGGGGGCATCAAGTACCTGTGGAACTTCACCGACGGCGATCCGCCGCCGGGGTCCAACGCCATTCACCCCGACCACTTGGCCGGACGCCTGTGCGCCCTCGGCGCGCTGGTCGGCCTGTTGAGCCGAGATCGCCGGGGCGGCGATGGGGCGCAAGCCGAGATCAGCCAGGCCGAGGCATTGGTCAACACGCTGGGCGATCTGTTCATGGCCGAGTCGCTGAGTCCGGGGTCGGTGCAGCCGGTGGGCAACGACTCCGACCAAGGCACCCCCTGGGGGGTGTTCCAGTGCGCCGGTGATCAGCAGTGGAGCGTAGTGTGCGTGCGCCACGACGCCGACTGGGCCGCGCTCAAACAGGCCATGGGCAACCCGGCCTGGGCCGATCACCCGGCCTACGGAACCGCTGAGGGCCGTTTGGCCGCCCGGGAAGCGGTCAACGCCGGGGTAGCCGAGTGGACCGCCAACCTCTCACCGCTGGAGGTCCAGGAGGCGTGTCAGGCCGTCGGCGTCCCCGGCTCGGCCATGCTCACCGCCCTCGACCACATGACCGATCCCCAACTCACCCAGCGAGGCTTCCCGCTAGAGGTCTTCCAACCCGGCGCCGGCGACCTGGTTCTGGAAGGCCCCTGCTTCTACGGCAGCGAGATGCCCACACCCCCAGTCCACGCCGCTCCCCTACTCGGCGAGCACACCCGCCAAATCTGCATCGAAGAACTCAGCATGGACCCCGCCGAAGTCGAACGCCTCGTCGAAATGGGCGCCCTAGAAGTCCCCCTCCCCGAGGACTGATCTACACCCGCCGACTGGGTCAGCCGATGACGAGGCCTCCGTTGGGGGTGATGGTTTCGCCGGTGACGAAATCGCTCTCGTCGGAGGCTAGATACAAGGCGGCGTAGGCAATGTCTTCGGGCTGGCCGATGCGGCCGGCGGGGGTGATCATCTTGAGGCCCTCGATCATGGTCGCGTCCACGCCGGCCACCATCGGGGTATCGATTACGCCGGGGCACACCGCGTTGGCCCGGATCCCGTGGGGGGCGCAGAACCGGGCCATGGCCCGCATGAAGCCCAGGAGGCCGGCCTTGGCGGTGGCGTAGTGGATCGGCCCCCACCCGGCTAGCCCGGCGATCGACGACATGCAGACAACCGAGCCCTTAAGATCGGTGTCGATGATCCGGGACAGCATGGCCCGGGTGCAGTAGAAGGCGCCGTTCAAATGGATATCGAGCATTCGCTGCCAGCCGTCATCGCTCATGTCCACGATCTGGCGGTCGCCGCCGGTGTTGCCCTCGCCGGAACCGTCGCCGGGGGTGCTGTCGACGCCGGCGTTGTTCACTAGCACGGTGACCGGGCCGAAGCGGTCGTCGATGTCGGCGAACATGGCCTCGATGGCCTTGCTGTCGGACACGTCGCAGGCTGTGCTCATGGCTTCGCCTCCGTTGGCGATCACCTGATCGGCGGTGGCTGCGGCGGCCGCCTCATTCAGGTCTTGAACCACAACCTTGGCACCCTCGCTGGCAAATAAAACGCTGATAGCCGTGCCTATCCCACCACCACCACCGGTTACCAGAGCAACCTTGCCGTCCAGTCTTCCCATGAGCGAACTCCTCCTCATCATGGTCGTCGGCGAATCACCACCGACTGTCGGCCAAGCGGTGTGATTGCCGCCGCTCGCCGGTAAATTTCCAGTAAGGCACCATGACACCCCGATACCGAAACCCACAAGCCGAGGCCGATGCCATGGTGGGCGACGGTCTGATTGCCAGAGTGCTGGAGCCGTCACCGCCTGCCGTGGTCACCGGTCCCTGGTTCGCCGACGACCCCGCCTCGGTGGGCGAAACCGACCAAGCGACTGCCAGGGTGGTGACTCCCACCAGTGCGGGCGATCTCCGCTGGGCCGATCTGGCCGCAGCTGACGAGGCGGTGGCTGATTTCTGCCGGCCCCGATGGCTGGCCAACTACCAGCCGCTTGCGGGGGTGCCCGATCACTATCCGGTGCGACGCGACGACCTTCACCGTCTGGCCTACGGCGTGGTGTCCAACACCCGCAAGGCAGCCAACGGGAAGTTTGGGCTGCGCTGGACTCTGGGCGGGTTCGGCACCCCGTTCTTCGGCGACGACACCCAGGTACGGGTGGAAGGTCGCATGTTGGTGAGACAGCACAGGGACAAGGTGGAGGCCGAGACGATTACCACGCTGGCCGCAGCCGCCGACTTTCTAGGCGTAGAGGCGACCAGCGACCAGGCCGAGCACGACACCGTGGCGCTGGGCGACTTGGATCGTCCGCTGACGGTGGACGAGGAGCTGGTGGCGTTCACCAGCCAGTGGTTCGGGATGGCCACCGCGGCGCTGGAGGAGCTGCGCTGCACTCCCGGAGCTCCCGATCCCAGCCGGGTGCAGCTGTGGCCTGGCCACTTCGACGTGGCAGTGGAGATCGGCAATGCCGAGGCTGAGCCGGCGACCCGGGCCACCTACGGGGCATCACCCGGCGACGCCGCTCATCCTGAGCCCTACTTGTACGTGGGGCCGTGGGGGCCGATTGACCACGGCGACCCGTTCTGGAATGACACTGCGTTTACCGGGGCGTCGCTGCCCTACGCGGCAATAGAGGGCGACCCCAATCCCTGCGGCGTGGCCCTGGGCTTCTACCGCCAGGCCTACAGCCGACTGATCGGCAGCTAGCTAATCACCCGAGAGCGCAGCCACCACCGGGGCAAAGCTGTTGATTGTCTCGGCCAAGCCCTCGGCGGCGGTGGACCGGGCGGTGGCCGCCAAATTCAAGCTGGCGCTGGTGAACCCCATGTCCAGAACGCCAGCGAGTTGATCGGCGCACTCGTCCGGAGTGCCGACGATGGTGAAGGCCTGCACCAGGCGGTTGTCGATCAGATCGTGCAGCGCAGGGTCGTCGGACCGGTTGTGGTCGAAGTACCAGCCCCGACTGCGGGCCAAGGCAGCCTCGATGGCGGCCATGCGATCGGGAGATACATACAGCTCAGGCGGGCGGATGATGGTCAGATAGTGGGCGGCGTAGCGCTTGACGCTGCGCCGGGCGAGATCGCCGTCCTTGGAACAACAGAGCGTGAGCCGGGGAGCGGTCTCGAAGTCGTCCACCGTGCGCCCGGCCCGGGCTGCGCCCTCGGCCAACCACATCCGGTAGGTGTCAGCCAGATCGGCTGACAAGAAGCGGCCGCCGACCAGGGCGATGTCGGCCACCTCCCCGGCCAATCGCATGACTTGGGGGCTGCGGGTGCCAATGGAGATGGGCACGGGGTGAGCGGCGGGGCGGATCAGGCGCTCGCCGACGACATCTCCCCCGGCCAACAGTGTGCGGATGTCGTCCACCGCCCGGCGAAGGGCAGCCACCGGCTTGGGATAGTCGATGCCCAGCGGCTCCAGGCCGGCCCCCACCCCCAATCCGCAGAATGCCCGGCCGGGGGCGATGTCGTCGAGGGTGGCTAGCGCCCCGGCCAGTACCACTGGATGGCGGGTGTAGGGGTTGGTGACCATGGCCCCCACCGCGATGCGGCGGGTGGCCTGAGCGCACAAGCCTTGGAGCATGAAGCAGTCGGGCCAGAACGCCACATCGGAGATGCCCAGCCGGGCGAAGCCGGCCTCTTCTACCAACTGAGCCAGCCTCACCGCCTCCGCGGTGCTCATCCCGGGGCTGATCTCGGCTTCGAGGGTGATGCTCACGGCGAGCGGGAGTCGCGCACTCTCACCAAGTCTGAGGAGTGGTCGGGGTCGGTGGACACCTCGATCAGCACGGGGCCGTCGGAGGCAAGCGAGGATGCCAGGGCGTTGGCCAGAGAGGCGTCGTCGTCCACCCTGTGGCCATCCATGCCGAAGGCCCGGGCCACGGCGGCGAAGTCGTGGTCGCCGATATCAACTGCGGTGCGGCGGTCTGGGCCTTGGAAGTCGTAGACATTGCCCAGCATTCGGTTGTTGAGAACCAAGAACGTAACCGGCAGGCCATATTCAACCGCGGTGGCCAGGTTGTGCAGCGACATCAGGAATCCGCCGTCCCCGCTGACCGACAGCACCCGCTCGCCGGGATGGACCATGGCCGCGGCCAGTGCGGCGGGCGGCCCCCAGCCCATGCCCAAGTGTCCGCCGGGCAGGTGCAGCCGTCCGGGGGTGCGGGCCTCCAGGTAGTGATAGGCGAAGATCCGGTTGTTGCCCGCGTCCAGCGTGATCCGGCCGTCAGCCGGCCAAACCTCGTTGAGCACCTGCATCACCCGCTGAGGCGGCACCGGGCTGGCCGACTCATGCAGTACTGGGGGATCCTCGGCCTTCGACTTGATCTCGGCGAGATCAGCCCACCGGTCAGCGGCCAGGTCTTCATAAACGCCCACCTCGGGCACCAATTCGGACAACAGCGCGCCCAACTCGGTGTGCACCCCCAGCTCCACCGGGAAGCTCACCCCCAGGTTGGCGGCCTCGATGTCCACCTGCACGATGCGCTGGCGGTCGGCGTCCAGCCAGGTGGGCGACTCCACCAGGGTGTCGTGGGGGTTGAGGCGCGATCCCAACACCACCACCGCGTCGGCTCGGGCCAACAGCTCGAAGGCTCCCTGCCAGCCGAACGGACTGAGCGGCCCGCCGGCCCACGGGTGGTCGTCGGCGATCACCCCCCGGGCCTTGGCGGTAGTCACCACCGGGGCCGCCGCCCGGCGAGCCAGAGCGTCCAACTGGTCGTAAGCCTGCGCTTGGTGGATGCCGTTGCCGGCCACGATCACTGGGCGCTTGGCCGATGCCAGCAGATCAGACAAGGCGGCTACCGCCGAGCCATCGGGCCGAGGAGGGGCGGCCGATGCCACCCGGCTCCGCCCATAGAGGCGGGGGTGGCGGGCCTCGTCGGTGCGCCGGAAGATGGCGTCGAGGCGGAACACCACCGCGGTCGGACCGGGGCGTCCCGAGGTGGCGTGGTGGATGGCCAGTTCCACCGCATGCACCGCCTCGTTGGGGGTGGTGGCCACGCTCATGTATTTGGTCATCCCGGAAAGGATGCGAGGCAGGTCTACTGATCCGTGGTCGCCGGTGGTGCCCTGGGTGGGGGCGTGCTGGGGGATGCCGTGGTCGGTCATCTCGGTGAGCACCAGCATGGGGGTGCCCGACAGAAAGCCCTCCATGAGCCCGAATCCCCCGGACGAGACCGCGAACGGCCCTTGGCCGGTGAACACGCCGGGACGGCCGGTGAGCCGCCCGTACATCTCGGCCATGACCGATGCCTGGTGTTCGTGTGCAGCCCGCACGCTCTCGATGCGGTCGGCCACCGTCCGCAGCCCGTCGAACACTTTGATGGAGTAGCCCCCCGGCACTCCGAACACATGGGTGATCCCCGCGTCAGCCAGCACCTCGGCGATGGCGATGCCCGCGGGGATCCCGTCGCTCATCAGACCAGGAGGAGCCGCTCGTCGGTCATGCGCCGCCGATCCAGTGCCCGGCGTTCACATCCAACGAGGCCCCGGTAATGGGCAGCGACAGGTCTGAGGCGAAGAACAGGGCCGCCCCTGCGATCTCGGCAGCATCGGGGAGGTACTTGAGCGCGGTCTCCCCCGCGGTCTCGTCGTACACCACCTGGTAGTCCACCCCCCTGTCGTCGGCCTGGCCCTGGAGGAAGTTGCGGACGGCGTCGGCGAAAATGTAACCGGGCAAAACGCTGTTCACCCGGATGCCGTCGGGCCCCAGCTCTTTGGCCATGATCTTGGTGATGTTCTCCAGGGCGGCCTTGGAGCTGCTGTAGGCCCCCCAGCCCGCCTGCCGAATGCGGATGGACATGGTGTTGATGAAGATGACCCGCCCGGCCCCTGAGTCCCGCAGGGCGGGGATGCAGGCCCGGGTCATGTTCAGCGACCCGAAGAAGTTAACGTCGAACACGTTCCGCCAGCGGTCCAAGTCGGCGTCTTCCACGTTGATGACGGGGAAGCCGTCGTTGAAGGCGTTGTTCACGCAGATGTCCAGCCGTCCCAGCTTCTCCACTGCGGCGTCGGCCAGCGCCTGGCACTGGGCGGGGTCGGTGATGTCTGTGGACTGCCATACCGTGCGTCGGCCCATGGCCTCGATCTCAGCGGCCAGAGGCTCCATCACCTCGGTGCGGCGGGCACCCATCACGATGTCGGCCCCCTCTTGGGCGTAGAGCCGGGCAATCTCGATGCCCAGGCCCGGACCGATCCCCGACACCAATGCCACCCGGCCAGCCAGCATGTCGCCCATCGCTCTCCTCCGTTCCCAGCAGTGCGGCGCCGGGCTTGACCCAGCCTCGCGGTGTGCGCCCTAGCTTCGCGCACCCCGCGCTCGACTCCCCTGCTGAGGAGGGCCGCTGGTACTTTCGTCGGGCGAGGACAGGATGAGCACGGCATTTGGAATCGACATCGGCGGCAGCGGGATGAAGGCCGCGCCGGTGGATCTCAGCACCGGCCAACTGGCCGACAAGAGACTCCGCCTACCCACCCCAAAGCCGGGCACACCCGACCAAGTGTGCGATGTGGTGCAGGAGCTGGTTGCTTCGTTCGGCTGGAACGGCCCGGTGGGATGCGCTTTTCCCGCGCCCATCACCAACGGCACCGTGAAATGGGTGGCCCATTTGGACGACTCCTGGGCCGGGGTCGACATCGCAGGGACGATGAGCAATCGGATTGGCGCGCCGGTGACGATCATCAACGATGCCGACGCCGCGGGGATTGCCGAGATGAGCCATGGCGCCGGTGTAGGCCGGCTGGGCACGGTGTGCTTCACCGCCTTCGGCACCGGTATCGGCAGCTCGGTGTTCGTGAACGGAAATCTGGTGCCCAACACCGAGTTCGGCCATCTCTACTTGGCCGGACACGACAATGATGTGGAGGTGTGGACCGCGGCCAAGGTTCGCAAACGGGAGAATCTGGACTGGCCCACCTGGGTGGGGCGGGTACGGGAGTACTTGGAGCACCTCGAGAGGATCATCTCGCCTGGCCTATTCATCCTGGGCGGGGGCATCAGCAAGGACTTCGACCAGTGGGGCCCGCTGTTGGGCATTGACACTGAAGTGGTCGTCGCCCAGATGCGGAACAACGCCGGGATCGTCGGCGCAGCCATGGCGACGGTGGGCTGGAACGCGGCGAAATCGGAAACGAGCTGATCTTGAAGGCCAGATAGAAGGCCTCCCGCACCTCCATGTTGAACTGGTACGCCCACCTGGTCACTCGCTCGCCATGGCGCACCATCGCGGTGGTGGCGCTCATCACCGCCGCCATGTTGCCGGGGGTGGCTTTGACCACCGAAGAACCCGATGCGATGGGGTCGTTCGTGCCCGCGGGCAGCGACCTTGCTCGGGCGGTAGCCGAGTTGGAAGACCGATTCCCCGATTCGGGCGCATTCACCAGCGCACAGATCGTTGCTCGGGGCGACGTCACCTCTCCGGATGCCATTCGGGAGCTTATTGCCCGCTCGGAAATGGCCCTGGCTCACCCCGAGGTCGCGCCTTTCGTTCCCCAAGACGGACAACCTGTAGTCCGCAGCTATGCCCATTTGATCGTGGCGCTGTCCGGCGTCCCCCCAGCCCAGCTCACCGCTGAGGACGTAGACCGGGCGCTGGCGATCGATCCAGCCGATGATCCCCGCGCAGCCCAGTTCGAACAACTGCTTGGCGAGAACGCCGGATTGGGCCAGGTCAGGCTTCAGCAGATCGACCTTCCCGATTTGGGCTGGTTCGACGCCCTCTTGGCCGTCAACGACGTGATCCAGGCTGGCGACTATGGGCCCAACGCATCGGCCCGAACCCTGTCCAACGCCCGGTTCCAAGAGGGGGCCCAGCAAGCCCTGACCGACAGCGGGTTCCTGTTCCCCCTGGCGCTGGTGGTGATGGTGGTCGTGCTGGCCGCGCTGTTCCGCTCTCCGGCCGACACCGCAGTCACCATCATCGGCGTGATCCTGACCGCTCTGTGGCAGATCGGCCTCTCGGGCTACCTCGGCCCCGACGGTTTGGACAAGATCAACGGCATCACGCCGATCAGCATCATCGTGCCAGTGCTGTTGGTGGGTCTGACGGTGGACTATTCGCTCCAGATCGTGTCTCGCCGCCGCGAGGAACGGGATGCCGACCCGCGCCGGGCCACCAGCCGGGCAGTGTCGATTACCAGCGCAGCCATCGGCTTGGGGGCGCTGACCACCGCCCTCAGCTTCTTGACCAACCTGGCCAGCCCCCTGTCTCCCATCCGGGACTTCGGGATCCTGGCGGCGTGCGGCATCATCGCCGGGTTCTTCATCATGACCTCTCTGGTGCCCGCGGTGAGGATGCTGGGCGACCGCCGGCGGCTGTTCCGAGGGCAGCCGCTGAGAACCCGGCTGGTAATCGACTCCATACCCGGCGTGCGCCGCTTGCTGGTGCCTACCGTGGTCCGTTGCGCCCGTCATCCCAAGCTCACGCTCTTGGCCGTGGCCGCGCTGGCCGGTGCGGCGGTGGCGGGAGGCATCAACGTGAACACCGAATTCAAGGAGGACGAGTTCTTGCCCGAGGACTCAGAGGTGGTGCAAGACATCCGGTTGGCCCGCGATGAGGTGGGCGGGCTGAGCACCACTATCACCGGAGTGGTCATCACCGAACTCGATGACCCGGCCGCAGCCCGAGCCCTGGTGGCGTTGGACGATCGGCTGCGGGGCCCAGGGCCCGGGTCGGGCGAGTCGGCGCCTTCGGGTTTGGAGCAGCCCATACATGTGGTCGGCGTGGGCGGCAGCACGCTGGTATCTCTGGCCGCCGAAACGGTGCCCAATGCCCGAGCAGTGCTCACCCAGGGATCATCCGATGACCTGGCCCAGTTGTACCGCCAAGTGTCGGAGGCCGCCCCCGACGACTTTGCCAAAGTCGCCTCGCTAGCCGATTCGTCGGGGGATGACGTGACCATCATCCCGATTCAGGCCTATTTCGGAAGCGACAGCGACGCCCGAGATCTCTACAACGCGTCTGGCGACCTTTGGACTGATGGGGCTCCTGGAAATTTCACAGTGACAGGGGCTCAGATCAACCCAGGGGTGACCACCAACGCGGTGGCTCGCAGCCAGACCACCGCCACGTTCATCACCGTGCTCACCGCGCTCGCCCTGCTCACCGCCTATTTCTGGCGGGCGCACCGCCGTCCGCTGCTGGGGGTAGTCACCGTGGCCCCCATCGTTGTGGTGCTCATGTTGCTGCTAGGGCTGATGTGGGTGCTGGGCATCAACTACAACGCGCTCACCGCGCTGTTGACGTCGCTCACCATCGGTATTGGCGTGGACTACACCATCCATTTCGCCCACCGGTATCTGCATGAGCGCGAGCAAGGTGCGCCGATCACCGAGGCTCTGACAACCACGGCCAATAGCGTGGGCGGGGCGCTGTTCGGGTCGGCCACCACCACCGCACTGGGTTTCATCGTGCTGGCCTTCGCCCCACTGCTGATGGTGAGCCAATTGGGGATTCTCATTGCCATTACCGGGATCTTGTCGATGATGGCCGCGGCGATCATCCTGCCCTGCCTGCTGGTACTGGCCGACCGCCGCACCCAGCCGGGATAGGGTCCGGGCGTGTCTTTTGCTGTTGACGGCTCAGTGGCCGTGGTCACTGGCGCCACGCGGGGCATCGGCCGCCAGATTGCCTTCCGGCTGGGCCGGGCCGGAGCCCGCCTGGTGGTGGTGGGCCGAACTGGGTCCGATGACCCCGATGCAGTACTGCCGGGGTCGCTGCCCGAGGTAGTGGCCGCGCTGGGCGAAGAGGGAATCGAGGCCCGCAGCGTGCAGGCCAACCTGACCTCGCCCGACGACACCGCCCGCATCGTGGACCGCACCCTGGAGTGGTACGGAGGCTGCGACATCCTGGTGAACAACGCGGGCTACACCTCCAACGGCCCGATCATCGATGTGCCCTCATCTCGCTGGGAGCGGGCGTTCCGGGTGCAGGTGGTGGGACCGTTGCAGCTCTGCCAGGGGCTGGTGCCGGGGATGCTGGAGCGGGGGTCGGGCCGGGTGCTCAGCGTGAGCTCGGGGTCGGCCACTGCCATCAGCCCCAACCTGGCCCTCTACTCCACCTCCAAACAGGCCATGGAGCGGTGGAATGCGTCCATGCACCTGGAGCTCGGCGGCCGGGGGGTGGCGTTCAACGTGCTGCGGGTGGACCACATCGTGTCCACCGAGGGGTGGTGGCACGTCTACAACACCCAGGGCGCCGAGATCGCCACCGGCGGCGCCGGACTCGAAACCCTGAAGACCCCGGAATACACCGCGGAGTGCGCCGACTGGATGATCCGCCAACCCGACGATTGGAGCGGCCGCGTGGTGGGCTTCGACGACATCACCGCCCTCGGCGGCCCTGAGCCCGACCCTCCCGCGGTTCAGTAGTTGCTGCGAGTCTCGACGAACAGTGAGGCCGCGCCAAGGGCGCACAGGCCAGAATCGTCGTAGAGCCGGGCTCGGGATTGGCCGATGCCGTCGGCGTCGACCCAGGTCTCGGCGTCAATGCCGATGTGCTCGCTGGTGGGATAGCGCAGCACGTGGATCGTCAGGTCGGGGTTGATCGACACGTACCGGTCGAAGGGCAGGAACGAGCCCAATCCGCTGGTGAAATCGGAGAGGGCCATCAGCCGCACCAGCGGGGTGGTCTCCTCGTCTCTCACGAAGGGAACCGCAAGCCGAACCCAGGTCTTGCTGGGGGTGCCGCCGCTGAGCCCGCCGACTACCCGATCGAACTCCACCACGTGGGGAAACCCCTCGGGCATCTGCGCCCGGGGCGCAAGCCCGACAGGTCTTCCGGTGCTGCCGGGCGGTGGAGGTAGTGGGGCATCAGGCTGCCGATAAGGGCTGACGTCTATCCCCGCTCCTGTTCGCACCAGCACTGAGACCGCCGACGCCACCAACTGGTCTTCGTCGCAAAGCTCGGCTCGGACGGCTTGGATCCGCTTGCCGGTGCGCAGAACCTCGGTGGTGATGGACAGCGGCCTCACCGGCACCCGGCGCAACATGTCGAGGGTGAAGCGGGCCACCCGCATGGGAACTGGAGTTGGCACTTGCTCTACTGCTCGAGCCAGCAGCCCAGCTACCGCGCCGCCGTGCTGGACGCCGGGGTCCCAGGGCCCTTGGGCATTGAGCGTGGGGACGACGGTGTCGCCGTCCAAGTAGAAAATGGCATCGTCACCCACGAAGACTGCAAGGTAGTACCGCCCCGCCGGGGGACACGAGACGAACAGAGGAGACACCGATGAGGCTTTGGAACGACACGATCGACGGATACCGCCCCGAAGCCCTGGCTTTGTTGGAGCACCTGCACTACACCGGCGACGCCGACGCCGACCTTCCCGACGAGCCGGTGGCCCGGACCCAGATCATGCGGCAGAACTTGCGGGCCTTTGAGCCCGAACCGTCGTCGATGGCCGTCGAGTCGACCATTCCGGGACCGGCCGGTGAGATCCCGGTGAGGATGTTTATGCCCGACGAGCCCAGGGCCATGTTCCTGCACATCCACGGCGGCGGTTGGATACTGGGGCGGCCTCACATGTCCGACCCGGGCAATGAGGACATGGCCAAGCGCCACGGGCTGGCCGTTTTGTCGGTGGACTACCGGCTGGCCCCCGAGCACCCCTACCCGGCCGGACCCGACGACTGCGAGGCCGCCGCGGCCTGGCTGCTGGAGCACGGCCCCGAGCGCTGGGGCACCGACAAGATGTTCATCGGCGGTGAGTCGGCTGGAGGGCATCTGGCCGCGGCCACGCTGCTGCGGGTGCGCGACCGCCTCGGCGCCATCGACCGGGTGCTGGGCACCAACCTCGTGTTCGGTTGGTACGACTTGCGGGGCACCCCGTCGATCTTCGGCAACGGCGGTCATCCCGACATGCTGAGTCCGCCGGGGTTGCAGTTCATGATCGAGTCGTTCACCCCCGGCATGTCCGACGCCGAGCGCCGCGACCCCGACGTGTCGCCCCTGTTCGCCGACCTCTCCGGCTTGCCTCCCTGCTTGGTGTCGGTGGGCACTTACGACCACCTGCTGGACGACTCCCTGTTTTTGGCCACCCGCCTGGCCGCCGCCGAATCCCCGGTGGAGCTGGCCGTCTACCCCGACTCCCCCCACGGCTTCATGGCCCTGCCCTCCGAGATGACCAAAGCCCACGCCGCCCGCCTCAACGCCTGGATCGCCTCTCTGATGCCCTGATTGCGATCAGTCGTCAAAATCTTCCTCATCGAGCACCATATCCCAGCGGTCGCCGCAGTCGGCGCAGCGGTAGGCCACCGAATCGCCGGGCTTGGGCGGGTCGTCCTCGGGCCAGTGTGTGATCCGGTGGCACTGCCCCCCGCAGTCCACACACACGATCCGATCGGCGATCACCTCGCCAGTGTCTCATCCCTCGATAGCACGGCGAAGGAGATTCTCGGCTTCCAGGGACTTCTTCCAGTTGCGGGCTGGTGCCCGCCAATACGTCTCGAACTCTTCGGCTGAGGCAAACTCGCCTTGTCCTGCCACAAGCTGTTCGATGTCTTTGACCGAGCCGATGTACTCTCGGGTGCCCGAGGCCCTCCTGGTTGAAGCAATCTTCCACGACTCGTGGACCACCATCCGAAGATCGCTAATTCGCTCAGGTCGGTCCTTGTGGAAGTTGTAGATGGCCACAACTGCCAGATGTCCGGCGTAATCATCGAACGGCCGCAGGATCCCAGAGAACTTCAGCTGAGGCCAGAGGAAATAGGTGTTACCTGTGTACAGGGCGATGCGGCTCTGCAATGACTTGCCGGATTTCGTTCGCCGAGCGCATTTGATGTCAGCGGCATAACAGGTATTGCCGAACGCAGGGCCGCTGAGCTCCAAGTCCGGATAGGAGCGCTCTGTACCTAACCGTAGCTCTACTCCTGGCGTAGTCTCAGCCGCCGCTACTAGCCGCTCGCGAAGCTCAATCTCGACAAGGTTCGCCAGTACTGCGGGCTCGGTGGGCAACGGCAGAAGGTGACCTCGATGCATAAGGTGCTCTTTGAGTTCCTCACGCCCCGTAGCCTGGACAGGCCACTGCTCATGGCTGCCCCTGATGCGGAAAATCCCAAGAGCTGATTGCTCCCAGCCCTCAAGCTGCTCTCGTAGCCAGTCCACCGGAGAGTTCATGTCACATCAATACCCCACTCGGTATCGCAATTCCTAGCTTCCGCCACGGGCACTGGCCATGCGAACTTCAGCGACTGCTTCGGCGACTCGACGAGCCAGCAGAGGCGGAACCGCGTTACCGATTTGTGACTGCACAGATGAGCGCTTTCCAACGAAATCGAAATCGTCCGGGAATGAGAAGAGGCGGCGAAGCTCAGGAACCCGCAGACGGCGGTTCTCCCAATGGAATGGTCCGACGTTGGGCCCCGGCTGGGCCTGGATCGTGGGGGACGGTCGATCAGGGCTCAGTTTGAGCAGAAACGACCAGTAACGAGACCGCCATTCAAACAGCGGCTCGGGATGGCCGCGTCGAGCCGTGAAGTGGAGATAGTTGTCACCTGGTGGGATCTCGGGAAGCAAGTACCCCCACTTGCCCCGCACTGCTTCACTCGGCTCAGAGCTGGTGACGAGACCTTCGAGAGCCTCACCGGCGGTGACATGGGGCAGGGGTCCGCCGTCAGTCCGCCGGCGCTCCCACTCCCCGTGGTGGCTGGGTTCCGGCAATTCTGGGACTGGCTCGCCTTGGCAAGCACCTACCAAAAATAGCCGCGGCCGTAACTGCGGCACTCCATAGTCAGCGGCATTGAGCACCTTCCACCGATAGCTATATCCAGCAGCCTCAATCTCTGCCAATAGCCGAGCGAACGCTGGGCGGCTGGCCTTGTTGCGAAAGGTGAGCGCATAAACGTTCTCGAGGATGAACCAGCGAGGCTGAGCCTCAGCCAGCACCCGCGTGTAGGCCTGAAGCAGACTGGCTGCGGGATCGGTGCCATTACGCTTCCAGTCAAGCCAGAAACCCGACTTGGAGAATGCGGTACACGGAGGCCCGCCCACCAGTAGGTCGGGCTGACCTCGGCGACTAAATCCCCCAGCATTCAAGATATCAGCGGTGCTCACCCCCTGTCCGGTGCCAGCCGCCAGCGGATAGAGGTCCGCTCGCAGCACCTCACGCAGATAGGGAAAGAACGCCGACGAGTTCTTTTCCATTGTGTCGGCAGCGTCATCGTCCCATTCGACGGCCACGACGGTGCGAAAGCCTGCCTGCTCCACCCCGAGATCGAGACCTCCCGCCCCTGAGAAGAGCGATATCGCTGCGCCGGACTCCACCGCCTCAGTTTGGCGCGCGCCACCCAGGAACTGGCGCATACCCTGTGAGCCAGCGAAGCTCAGCCCCAGCTGAACACCTCGACGGTCTGAGTCGCTACCCCGTGAACTCACGGTAGTAAGTCATAGCAACCAGGTATGACACTTTGGTCCGCTCATCCCTGGCGCAATTGCTCCCATTGGTCGAGGAGGCTGGAGTCGGTGGCGCGGAGGCAATTGACGAATGCCTTGATCGACGCGGCACACACCAGGGCAGCCATGGCGATGCCGGAATACGAGGGGCCACCACAAATGTGAGCCAACAGGGACAAATCACTATGTTCCACTTCGTGGCTGTGTCTGAGTATGTGGTTTTCGACTTGGAAGCCAATGCCGACCAAGCCCATCCGCCGCAGCACGAGATCATCGAGGTCGGCGCAGTTCTGATCCGCAACGGCGAGGAAGCGGACCGTTTACAGACACTGGCTCGTCCAGCAAGGCGACTACGCCCTCAAACACAGGAACTCACCGGGATCACCCAGGAGATGGTGAGTGATGCGCCCCCTCTCGCCGAAGCCCTGCACTCTTTCCACCGCTTCGCTGGCAACCGACCGCTGATTGCTCACAATGGGTTCGGATACGATTTCACGCTTCTTGACGCCTCGAACTTGCCGATCCCCGACGGCCAGCGCCTCGACAGCCTAGAACTGGCCCATGTCGTTTTTCCGCGAGCCGGCAAAGGCATCAGCAGCAATGTAGATGATGGGATACCGCCCAAGGGACGAAGCCTGGACGAGCTAGCTAGGCACTTCTTCGGCGATCAGCCCCGCGGCCACCACCGGGCCTTGGACGATGCCCGGCTGCTGCATCGAGTCCTAATGCGGCTGCTGGATGCCATGGAAGACGACACGCCCATGCGCTGCCTTCAACGGTGGATCTTGAACGCTGGTGACCACCCGTGGGCTTCATTCCTGTCGCCCCAATCTGCACGCACTCCCCTAGCAGACGTCGTGCCGCTTCCCGAACCCCCGCAGCCGCGACCACCAGCAAGACAATTCAGGCCTGATGCCGTTGCTGAGATGTTCCAAGCAGGCGGCACGTTGATGGGTCAAGCCCGTGAGCCCCGCAAACAGCAAACCGAGATGGCTGAACTCATTGCCCATACGCTCGCTCAGGGAGGCCGCCGCCTGATCGAGGCCCCCACCGGAACGGGCAAGACCCTGGCCTACCTCACTCCCGCCATTGCATACGGACAAGCCGCCCAAAAGCCCGTGGTCGTGGCCCCCCATTCGAAGGTGCTCCAAGACCAGGTGATGACCACTTTGGAAGAGCTCCAGAAAGACATCGGTCCGTTTACCCACGTCCTGCTCAAGGGAATGGCCAACTACATCAGCCTGGACTCACTCGACGGAGAATTGGACACCTTGGCCTCGGCTAACACCGCTCCCGACGAAAGGGACGGCATCTCCCCCTCTGCCCCCTTCAGCTATTCCGAGATATTGGTCCTCGCCATTCTCTGCGGCTGGGTGGCGCAAACCAGAACGGGCGACTGGGACGACCTTCGCACCGGCGCCATTGAGAAGAGGATTCCCGAACTGCGCCGCATCCGCCGCCTACTCAGCGTGGCCGAAGCGCCGGGCGGACCGGCTGGGTCGCCGCTCGAAAAGCGGGATTTCTTTCGCCGAGCCCGCGATCTCCTACCTCATGCCGATGTGGCTGTGCTTAACCATGCCCTGCTGGTGACATGGGACGACTGGCTGCACCATTCCAAGCACCTGATTCTGGATGAGGCCCACAACCTGGAAGACGCCGCCACCGACGCTCTCTCCGACGAGGTGTCTCAAGACGACATCGCTGATCTATGCAATTCCGTCTGGGATCCTTCGAGCCGCAGTGGGATGGCGGCCAGCCTCGCCCGAGCAGCCAGGTGGCCAATCGGCGCTGAGCCTCTGAGCGCCATTTTGCGGGCAACCGAGGAGATCCGGTCGGCGTCAGCCCAATTCGGACCAGCCCTGGTTCACTACCTGCGAATCCGAACCGGGGCCGGACAAGAAGACGCATACCCGGTGTCATACCGAATCAAGCGGGGTACCGACACCCGACACCCCGACTACGAGGGGCCGGTGCTGGGTACCGGCGGCCGCCTTCAAGACGCCTTGATCAAACTGGCCGACGCGTTCAACGATGTGAACCTGCCTGAGGAGTTGGCGCCCGGCTATAGGCGCCACCGCTTGGAGGCCCGGATCGGCCGGTTGGGAACACAGGCCCGGGATACAGCAAGGATCATCGGGCAGGTTTTATGGGCCACTGAGCCCGAAGAATGGATCGCCATCGGCGGAATCCGTCACACCGAGCATGGCTGGAGGTGGGAGTTGAAACGCGCCCCTATCTCTGTGGCCGACTATCTGCGTTCGCTGTGGGACTCGCTACACACCGCCGTACTCACCTCGGCCACCCTGAGAGTGGGAAACAGCTTTGGCTACATCCTCGACACCCTGGGTTTGCGCAGCGCCGAACCCAGCGCCCTCGACAGCCCCTTTGCCTCGTTATCCGACAACCACTTGGTGCTGCGAACCGACTACCTGCCCGCTCCCCGCTCAAGACTGATGGAAGAGTTCAAGACATCGGCGGCCTCGGAGATTCCCCGGCTGCTGACCCTCACCGGCGGGCGGGGGCTTGTCCTCATGGCTGCTCGGTCCCGAATGGAGTTCGTGCGGGATCATGCCCGGCCGGTGCTCGACAACGAGCAGCTTCCGCTGCTGGCCCAAGGCGATGACACTGCACCCGTTCTGGTCGAGCGAATGCGGGCCGAGTTGACCTCAAGCTTGATCGCACTGCGCTCCTTCTGGGAGGGGGTCGACATTCCCGGTAAAGCCTTGAGCCTTTTGGTAATCGAAAAGGTTCCCTTCGACTCGCCCGCCGATCCTGTGGTTGGGGCGCGAACAGAGCTGATGGAACGTCGTGGCAAGGATCCGTTCGCCGACTACATCGTCCCCAAAGCCGCCATCCGCTTCGCCCAAGGCGCTGGCCGCCTGATCCGCACCGAGCGCGACCGTGGGGTCACAGTGATTTTGGATAACCGACTGTGTCGAGCCGTCCCCTATCGAGACCAGATCCTCGGCACCCTCCCCGGCCCCCCTCGACTAGAGCGGGCCAACCACGCCGAAGACGCCTATCAGCTCATCGCCGACCATCTCGGAGATGTGGTTTTCGATGAGGCGATGCGCCAGCGGCTCCAGGCACTGCCCAGTGCCGACCCGTGGTCAGAGTTGGGCGACCTGGAACTCTCCGAGGCTGACCTCGCCGATGAGGCCGTGATCGACCAGCGCCTCGAACAAGTTCGAGAGCGCTTCGGGTTCGCGCGGTGGCGGCCCGGCCAGCGAGACACCATGCTCCGCTTTATGCGGGGCGACGATGTGCTGGCGGTGCTTCCCACCGGGTCGGGCAAGTCGGTCACCTTTCAAATCCCGGCCCTGCTGTCTCCTGGCGTGACCCTGGTGATCTCCCCCCTGGTCGCGCTGATGAACGACCAAGCCGAGAACCTCCGGGCCAGGGGCGTGGTCAAGGTAGCCGCCATTCACAGCGGCATCCCCCAAGGGGAGTGGCGAGAAATACTGCGAGGGGCCGGTCAAGGCCACTACAAGCTGCTCTATGTCAGCCCCGAGCGGCTCTGGTCCCAAGAGTTCGTGGCCGAGCTGTCCAAAATCGGGGTGGCCCGGATCGCGGTCGATGAAGCCCACTGCATTTCCCAGTGGGGCCATTCCTTCCGACCGGAGTATGCCGCCATCCCCGAGGCCATGAAGCGGATCGCCGAGCATCCCCGACCTCCGATCTTGGCCGTCACCGCCACCGCCGCCCAAAAGGTCCGAAACGAGATCACCGCCCTGCTTGGCTTGAGTCTGCAAGACGAACCGGTGGCCCTATCGCCCGATCGACCGGAGATCCGCTACTACACCGAGCGCTGCGACAATGGCCGCGACCGCGACTTACGGGTTGTTCAGATCGTGGAGGCATTCCGCCTCCAACCCGCCATCGTCTATGTGCCCACCCGCAGACAGGCCGCTGCCATCACCAATCTGCTCCGTTCAGCCGGCCACAACGCCTTCGCCTACCACGGAGGCATGGATCACCCGCAGCGACAGCACATCGAGGACGCTTTCCGCCACGGTGAGATCGACGTTGTGGTAGCCACCAAGGCATTCGGCATGGGGATCGACAAGCCCGACATCTCCCTGATCGTCCACCTGGAGATGCCTGCCTCGATAGAGGAGTACGTGCAGGAAACCGGTCGGGCGGCTCGGGGTGCCGCAACAGGAACGGGACCGGACACCGGCAACGCGGTCCTGTTGACCATGCCAGGGGATTGCTCAGTCCATCGGATATTCGTCAAAGGCTCGGCACCTCGCATCGAGCAGGTGCGACGAATCTGGTCACAACTGACGATGGGCACCCACGCCTACGACCCGGAGGAACTGGCCGAAAGGGGCTATGACGGCGACTCTGAGTCAGTCAGCACTGCTCTGGCTGTCCACTATCTCCAAGAAGCTGGCGCGGTGCAACGGCACCCAGACACCATCTGGAAAGGTCGGATCGCAGTTGTGGGAGACACCGAGCGCCTGGTCGAAGAGCTGGAAAGAGAGGATCTGGAACTGGCTCAACGGGCTCGGCGCATCCTGGCTCTGGTCGAAAAGCAGGAGGGAGATGAGTACTACGCACCAACCTGGGCTCAGAGTCTGGCCCAAAAGCCCTGGGACATTGCTGCCGACCTTTTGGAGCTGAACAAACGGGACATCTTGGGCTTCACCGCCTGGAAATACGCCTGGGTGCTGGAGTTGCTCGACACCGATCCCCCGTGGGCGGATATCGAGCGGTCAGCCGAAGACCGCAGGCGCTTGACAGAAGAAAAGTCCAACGATGCGAAGAACCTGGCCCGTTCCTCCAACGGATGCCGACGAAAGAAGATGCTCGAGTATTTGGGGACAGAGGCACCCGAGTCCTGCGAACAGTGCGATCTATGCGTTGAACTTCCCAGGCCATGGGCCGACAGCCACCTAACCCGAGAGGGCCTCCTCGAATCGTTGCCAGTCAACGCCATCATCACAGAGCTGGTAGAAAGCACCGCCGGAGCGCGCTACTCGCGCCAGCGCATCGTTAACACTCTGGCAGGACAGAGCGGCGGACAATACGAACTCCCCGTGCGCCTGGCCAAACATCCTGCGTTTGGGAGGTTGGCCTTTCTCAACCGAGAAGGAGTCGAGATGGCCGTCAACAAGCTGATTGAAGACAAGATCCTCATCAGGCGGCAGGGAGAATTGGAAGGGACCGGATACCAGTATCTGGAGATCGCCGAGCAAGACTGAAATTTGCTTGAAGTGTAGGTTGGCACGCTGTGGCCAGCCTGATTCCCGAGAATATTCCCAGCCGAAACGACATACCCGAAAGGCTCAAGACCGCCGCCCGCCTGCTGCGCGACGCGACACCCCACGATGTCGTGCTGTCACTTGAGCGAACTGGCGACGACACCGCCGCAGCGCAGCGGCGCGATCTTGGGTATGAAGCTTCTGACACCAGTAGCGAGTCAGTCCCCTATTTGGTCGTGTTCGACCCGGCTGCGGGCATATTGGTGCTGGAATCTCCCACGCTCCGACCTCTTGGCGCCAACAAACGGAGCCGCTTTCGCCGCCAGCCGCGTGTAGACCTCGACCAGGCTCAACGGGCCATTATCGCCAAGGTCAATCGATTGCAACGCAAGATCAAGTCGCTGCGCGTCGCGCGGGCGCTGGCATTGCCTGATGTTCGCCGCGACCAGCCCCTGTCTTTGGCCGACGACGAAACGCCCCGACTTTATTCAGAAGATTTCCATGAAGACACCCTGCTGGCAGCCATCCGGCAGATACTCGGCGGGCAACGGCCTCCGCTCGACAACCATGGCCAAGCACAAGTACGAGCCGCCATCAATCCCAAGATCGTGATCGGTCGGCAGGGTCAGATGTTCGACACCGCTCCCCAGACCTCTGAGGAGATGATTCGGGTTTTGGACTTGGCCCAAGAGCGTCTAGCAGAGCACCTCGGACCGGGCTACCGCCTCATCCGCGGAGTGGCCGGAAGCGGCAAGACCCTGGTCCTCACCCACCGAGCCCGCCATATTGGCGAGAACATGCCTCGCTGGCGCCTGCTGGTGGTCTGTTTCAACAAAGCCCTCTCGCAAGCTCTCGCCAAGGAGTTAGATGGCGTCCAAAACGTTGAGGTCTCCACCATCGACTCTTTGGCCAATAAGGTCATTCGCGCAGCGCGACGTATACCGACCAGAGGAAACGACGACGCAGCGTGGGGTGCTCGACGCTCAGAGGCAGTTGAAGCCGCCGCCACTCTCCCAGCCTCGGCGAAGTTTGACATGGTTCTTGTGGATGAAGCCCAGGATCTCGGAGATTCCGGACTCGACCTAGCCTGGGCCATGGGCAGACAAGAACGCCCCGTGGATCAGAGGCACTTCATTATGGCCTTGGACAGCGCGCAGAACGTCTACAGACGCAAGATGAACTGGAATCCACCGGGTGTGACCGCTCGGGGCCGGTCGACCATTCTTCGAGAGAACTACCGCAACACAAAGGAAACGCTCGACTTTGCGCTGGAAGCGATTGCGGGAATCGGCCAGACCAGCGCGAGCCAGGCATCTCCAGATGATCTAGACACCTTGGTCATGCCCGAGGCCGCATTGCGCCATGGTAAGCCCCCGGTTCTTCAGGAGTGCTCCGATCTCAGAACCGAGGCTGAGACGCTGACAAGGAAAACAGCCGAATTTCTCCGCAACGGGGCCACACATGACGACATCGTCATCATGTCAGGGTCGAAAGAGTTGCGGATCACCTTGCAGGAAACGCTGAGAGCAGAACGAATTCCGGCACTCGACGCACAGCAAGAACGGGACCAAGTGGTGTCGATGCGCGGCAGCGTACGAGTGGCCACCCTCCAGCTACTGAAGGGACTCGAATACCCTCATGTTCTCATCGGCGGCGTCAACGACATTTGGACTAAAGATGACGATGACGAGACCCGTCAACGACTGCTCTACGTTGCCATGACCCGGGCGACCGAAACGCTGACAATCACTTATTCCGGCGATGGCCCGATGGGTCGTTTACTCCAGGCGGCCCGCCGCTGAAGAGCGCAAGATGAAGTTCGGGGTGTATTTCTCGTTTCGGAGGCTGCCGGGGGATTCGAAGCCATGGGCGGAGGTGTACGACGAGAGCTTCGCCCAGATGCGGTTGGCGGAGGATCTGGGCTACGACTCGGTGTGGTTGACCGAGCACCACTTCAGCGACGACGGCTACTCCCCGTCGGTGCTGCCTATCGCCGCAGCGGCGGCCGCCCACACGTCGGTCATCGACATCGGCGTTTTCATCGCCCTGTTGCCGCTGTACAACCCGGTTCGGTTGGCCGAAGACGCAGCCACCGTGGACGTCATCTCCCAAGGGCGGCTTATTCTGGGGCTGTCTGCGGGGTATGTGGCCTCCGAGTTCGCTGCTTTGGGTGTGGACTTCGACCGGCGGTCCCGCATCGCCGATGAGGCGCTGGAAATCCTCTACGGGTGCTGGAGCGGCGACCATTACTCCTTCATCGGGGAGCACTTCTCCTTGTCGGACGTGTCGGTGTATCCCAAGCCCCACACTCAGCCCCATCCCCGCATCTTCCACGGCGGCGGCTCCCCCGCTGGTCGTCGCCGCCATCGCTTCGTGGTCGAGAACATGAACTGGTCCCGGGAGCCCGAGCTGCTGTGGCTCTACGTCAGTGACGATGCCGATGCCGCTTGGGAGGAGTGGGGTGCGGGAGCGACCCATGTCCACGCCCGCTACATGCGGTGGACCAAGGAGTCCGGAGGCGACTGGTGGGACGCCGATCCCCGCGCCCACTTCATCGCCGGCGATGTGAACACCGCCATAGAGGCCATCGAGAATAAGCTCGGCGGCTTCCGCACCGAGCGGGAGCGCGAGGCCGAGACACTGGTGCTGGGAATGAACATGCCCGGTGTCGATGACAGCGACATCCGCCGTTCGATGGAGTTGTTCGCGGCCCACGTCATGCCCCGGTTCCAATGAAGCCGGGCGTGGATTGACGGGGGATTGATGACCATGGTTGTCGTCTATGGTCGGAATTGTTAGCCTGGTAGCTGTGACACCAAACAACGCTGCCCGGGTTGTTCCTGCGGGAGAGTTCAAAACCAAGTGCCTCCAACTCATGGATGAAGTGGATCAGACAGGTGAGTCGATCCTCATCACCAAGCGAGGCAGACCCGTGTCGATTTTGATGCCGGTCACATCGGAAGCTCCCGGCATCTGCGGCCGTTACAAAGACAGGGTGCGGATACCCGAAGAGGGCCTTCCCAAAGCATTCACCGCCACAGAGTGGGCCGACATCATAGACAGCGCCAGGGCAGACGACACCGAATGATTCTCGACACCAATGTCCTGCTGTGGAGCGTTATTGGCGACACGTCCAAAATCAGCCTTGAAGTGCAAGCGGAGATCGATGCGCGGGTCTCCGTAGGCAATGCCGCAGTCTCGGCGATCACGTTCTGGGAGATGAGACACGCGCGTCGCAAGAACAACCCGGCGGTCGAACTGCCTCCGATTGCCGGGCTTCGACAGGACCTTCTGCGCAGCGGACTGCGGGAGATCCCGCTCACGGGCGACGTCCTCATCGACGGGATCGAACTCGCTGACAGCGGCTTCCACGACGATCCGATGGACCAGATGATCGTGGCCACCGCACTGAGCGAGAATCTCCCGTTGGCCACCGCCGACCGCCGAATACAGGCGTGGGCCAATCAAACTGGCCGCTTGGAGATCGTGCCGCTGAGGTAGCCGCGTGCTATTGGTAGGTGATCCGCCTCCCTGCAACCGGGCGGCGGATCACCCCTCGCGCAGGCTCTCCCATTCGTCGAGGAGGCTGGAGTCGGTGGTGCGTAGAAGGGTGCGGAGCTCCTCGGTAGTGCTACCGAGAGCGTCGGTGACGGCGGCGGCGGGGATGGTTTGGACCAGAGCCTTGTAGCAGTCAGACAAGTAGCGCAGCAGCGTGCCCTCGGAACGCTTGATGCTGTAGCGGGAGACGTACTGGTTGAAGGTGTCGCCGACCTCCATGAGATCGCGGGCTACCGACTTTGGGCTGGGGCGGTCGTGGCCCACCCAGGGGTGGTAGCGGGCGAACACCGCGAAGGCCGGCTCGATGAACTCGACCTCGGGGCGGGGCCAGGTGACCTCCGACAGCCGCTCGAGGCGCTCCTCGTAGGGCACCCTCTCGGCTTTGAGCTGGGCCATGAGGTCGTCGCGGGCCTTGTCCCGCTGGGCCAACAGCACCACCGTGGGGTCTTCCAGCACCGACTCCACCACGCTGAGCGCCTGCCAGTGATAATCGGGCGCCTCGATATCCAGCGCTTCCAGCGCCTCAACCGCGAACAGCCCGAGCGGCTGGTTCAACCGGAACTCGTCTTGGAGGTCGAGGTTCACCCGCACCGGGCGGCCCAAGTCGTCGGGCTCGTCGAGCACCTCGACGATCTCGGCGTCGATGAGCGACCGGAACACCCCTACTGCCCGGCGGATATGGGTTCGCTGGCGGGATCGGGGCTCGTGGTTGTCAACCAGCAGGCGCTTCATGGCCGCACAGCCGTCGCCGGGCCGGTCGAGCACGTTGAGCATCATGGAGTGGGTCACCGCGAAGCTCGATTCCAGGGTCTCGGGTTGGCCGTGCCAAAGCCGGTTCAGGGTGTCGCCGTCGTAGTGGGCGTAGTTGTGCTCGGGCGGCCTTTTCTTGACCAGCTTGCGGCGCCTCACCGGATCGGACGCCGCTTTGGCCTCAGCCCGGCGGTTCTCGATTACGTGCTCGGGAGCCTGCACCCACACGCTGCCCTCCTCGTCGAACCCCTTGCGACCTGCCCGTCCCGCGATCTGCTGGAAGTCCCGCACCGACAACACCCGGGTGCGGCGGCCGTCGTACTTGTACAACCGGGAGAACAGCACGGTGCGGATGGGCACGTTCACCCCCACGCCCAGCGTGTCGGTGCCGCAGATCAGCTTCAGGTGCCCTTGCTGGGCCAGCTTCTCCACCAGCAGCCGGTACTTGGGCAATAGCCCGGCATGGTGTACTCCCACTCCGGCCAGCACGAAGCGGCGCAGGTCTTTGCCGAACGGGGTGTCGAAGCGGAAGCCGCCGATTGCCTCCTTCACATCTGCTTTGGCGTGGGGACCGAGCACATCGAGGCTGGTGAGGCTCTGGGCCTGGGCGGTGGCCTCCCGCTGGGTGAAGTGGACGATGTAGACCGGCGCTTTGTCGGCGGCCAGCAGCTCGGCAATGGACACGTGCAGCGGGGTCTCCCGGTACTCCACATCGAGAGGCACCGGCCGTTGGGCCGAGGCCACTAGCGCGGTGGGCCGGCCGTTGCGCTGGCTGAGGTCCCGGCGCAGGGCAGTGGTGTCGCCCAGGGTGGCCGACATCAGCAGGAACTGGGGCCGCCCCAGTTCCAGCAGCGGCACTTGCCAGGCCCAGCCCCGGTCCCGGTCGCCGTAGTAGTGGAACTCGTCCATCACCACCAGGTCGGTATCGGTGTTGCTGCCCGCGTGCAAGGCCCGCAGGGCCAGGATCTCGGCAGTGCAGGCGATCACCGGCGCTCCCGCATTCACGCTGGCATCCCCGGTGACCATCCCCACCTGCTCGGCCCCGAACGCCGCTACCAGCTCGAAGAACTTCTCGCTCACCAGCGCCTTGATCGGCGCGGTGTAGACGGCCCGCCGACCCTGGGCCAGCGCGGCAAACGCTCCAGCCATCGCCACCAGCGACTTGCCCGACCCGGTGGGGGTGGCCAGCACTACGTTGTCACCCCCCAGCAGCCGCAGCACCGCCTCCTCCTGGTGAGGGTAAAGCTCCAACCTCGCCGCTTCGGCCCAATCGCAGAACGCCCCCAACAACTCATCGGGATCGACCACCGCAGGCATGAAATCGACAAGAGCAGGAGGCACAGCCATGGCGAGATTGAGGCTAGAGGCAGATAAGGCGTGGAAGGCTACGGGAATGAAAATCGGGCTCTATCTCATCGGCAGCGCAACTGGAGTGTCGGGACCACCGGCGGCACCCATCGCCGACCCTGAGTTTCTGGCCGGGTTTGCCCGCCACGCCGAGGAGGTGGGATGCGATTCGCTGTTCTTCGCCGACCACATCGTGTTCCCTGCGGCCAAAAAGGCGCCGTATCCCTACGCCGGATCGGGGGCTTACCCGTGGGACAACGAGCACACCCAACTGCCCGAGCCGCTGGCACTGATGGCCTTTCTGGCCGGGGTCACCAACTCACTGCGTTTTGGCACCGCGGTCTTGGTTCTGCCCCAGCGCCACCCGATGCTGCTGGCCAAGCAGCTTGCCACCATCGATGTGCTGTCGGGAGGCCGGGCTGAACTCGGAATCGGCGCGGGATGGCTAGCCGACGAGTTCGACGCTCTGGGCTACTCCTTCGCCAACCGGGGCGCCCGTACCGACGAGTACATCGACGTCATGCGGGAGCTGTGGTCCAACCCGGTGGCCAGCTTCTCAGGACCGACCGTGGCCTTCGAAGGCGTCCAGCTCACGACTCATCCCCGCCAGCTCGGCGGCATCCCCATCATCGTGGGGGGCCACTCCCCACCCGCGCTGCGCCGAGCCGGCCAGCGGGGCGATGCGTTCCTGCCCGCGTTCTCAGCCTCGCAGAATAGGGATCGCTGGCCTGAGATGTGGGCTGAGGTGCAGCGGTGGGCTGCGGATGCGGGACGAGCTGAGGCCTGTGAGCTTCAGGGCTTCGGCGCCACTCTCGACGACGCCCGATTCCTGGCCGATCTGGGGGCGACCCGCATGATCTACAGCACCCATGACCCCGATCTGGACTCTGCCCAAGCCACCCTGGACCGCTTCGCGACCGAGGTGATCACTCGAACGTAACCCTGAGCCACGACACAATCTGTGCTAAAGCTGCTGATTTCGCGTTGATTTCGTGACTTTTTAAGAAATTTCTTTTACACAGGTTACCCCTTGGTTCCCACTCCCCAAGTCCAAGCCGAAAACCCAGGTCAAATGGATGTGTTGGATTGTCCACAGGAAGATTTCCACAGATTGACGTAACGCATGCCCAACTATCCGCTCTCCAAGACCGCTCAGGTGGGAATTATTTGAGAATTTGGATCGCGAAAATGCCCGCTCCATTCCCGTCGCTGCCGTGATCTAAGGCTGAGGCGGAGGAGAGAGAGGAGCAAGTTCATGACCCAAACTGTGGAAGACCTCATCGGCCCGGCCGCTGCGTGCCAGATGCTCAGCATTGATCAAAGCAGCCTGCTTCGAGGTATCAACGACGGCATCGTGCCCGCCTATCGCATCGGCGGTGCCGTCCGATTCCGCCCATCGGAGTTACGCCATCCCTCTCTCAGCGGTCTAGCCGAGTACTACCGCAAGATCGACAAGGAATTCGCCGCCTAACCCCACCCCCAAAGCCTCCGCCCCCGGCTGCGACAACCCCCGCGCGGTCGGGGGCGGAGAGGGGTCTCAGGGCAATACGGTCTCGGTGTCGCGGCCGGAGCGCAGAACGGTCCCCGGGGTGGCGCCGGTCACCTGGCCGTCAACCACGATGTCGGTTCCGGCCACCAGCACCCGGTGGACACCCTGGGCGCCGGCGAACAGGCGCATGCAGTCGCCGGGCAGATCGGTGCGAGCCTCGATGGGATCGGAGGCCACGGTGGCCGGATCGAACAGCACCAGGTCGGCATGCCAGCCCTCGGCCAACCGGCCCCGGTCTTTGAGCCCGAACAGGCGGGCCGGCACGTCGGTCATCAGCCGCACCGCCTCCTCCAGCGGCAGCAGCCCCCGGGTGCGCACGATGTCGCCCAGGATGATGGTGAAGTAGCGGGTGCCGCACATGCGGTCGAGATGGGCCCCGGCGTCGGAGCCGCCCACGATCACCCGGGGGTCGCGCCAGTGCTCGGCCCGGTGGGCCCAGCTCTCCGCGGAGTCGTCGGCGTTGATCGGCCACAGGTCGGTGCGCAGGTCGTCGGCCAGCACGATGTCGCACAGCGTGTCGAACGGCTCTTGTCCCCGCTCGGCGGCGATGTCGCCCACTCGCCGACCGGTGAGCCCGTCGTTCTTTTGGGAGTGGGTGGCGCCAATCTCGATGTTCTGCCACTGGGCCATGTGGTAGAAGCCGCCGCTGCCAGTTTGAGCCTGTTCATTGAGCCACCGGCGGGTCTCCGGGTCGGCCAGCGCGGCTTTCTTCTCGTCGAGGGGAAGGTTCATGGTGTCCTTCCATCCGGGCATGTTGTACAACGGGCAGTAGGTGGCGAAGCTCAACTTCAGACCGCCGATGGTGGGCATCGACAGCGCCACAATGCGCCCGCCCACATCCGCAGCCGCATCAGCGGCCCCGAGCTGGTGGTCGGTGCGGTCTTGGGTGTCGGCGCTGACGGTGAGCACGTTCCAGTTCAGTGGACGCTGGGCTCGAGCCGACATCTGGCTCATCAGCTCGATCTCCTCGTCGCTGAACATGCTGAGGCATCCGGAGGTGATGAACTCCAGCCAGGTGCCCGGGTGGTCGGCCACCGCCCCGGCCAGGGCCAGCACCTCCTCGGTGGAGGAGAATCGGCTGGGGACGGGTTCATTGTCGCCGTCCCAGTGGGTGTGGGCCAGCGACGTGGAAAACCCCATACCGCCAGCAGCCAGCCCGTCGTGGAGGGCCTGCACCATCTGGTCGAGCTGGTCAGAACTCGCCGGCTGATTGGCGTCGGACCCCATCACGTAGCGGCGCAGGGCCGAGTGGCCCACCAGGAATCCGGCGTTGACCGCGGTGTTGCCGTCGAGGCTGTCCAAGAACTGCCCGAACGTCTCCCAGTCCCACGGCAGCCCCTGCTCCAGCGCGGGCAGGGGCATCCCCTCCACCATGGCCATCATCTCTTGCAAATAGCGGGCGTCATCGGGATTGACCGGCGCCAGGGAGAACCCGCAGTTGCCCCCCAGCACGGTGGTCACCCCGTGCATCGGCGATGGGGTGGCCGCCGGATCCCAGAAGAGCTGGGCGTCGTAGTGGGTATGGGGGTCGATGAACCCCGGCGCCACCGCCAGCCCATCGGCATCCACCGTCCGGGCCGCCGCCCCTTCGACCTGCCCGATCTCCGCAATCCGTCCCCCGGAAACCGCCACATCGACCACCACCGGCTCCGCCCCGGTCCCGTCCACAACCGCGCCACCCCGAATCACCAGATCAAACATGCCCCCACAGTAGGCGCGCCCATTCGATCCCCAACTGTTGGGGTTGCTCAACGACCGGCTGCGATCTGCCTTACGGCAGGACGGTTTCGGTGTCGCGGCCGGAGCGGAGGAGGGTGCCGGGAGTGGCGCCGGTGGGTTGGCCGGCGGTGATGATCTCGGTGCCGTTGACCAGCACGTGGTCCACGCCGACGGCGCTGGCGTAGAGGCGCTCGCAGCTGCCGGGAAGGTCGGTGCGCTCCACGATGGGGCCGGAGGCCACGGTGTCGGGGTTGAATACCACCAGGTCAGCACAGTAGCCCTCGGCCACCCGGCCTCTGCCCTTCAGCCCGAACAAGCGGGCGGGCTCATCGGTCAAGAGCCGCACGCACTCCTCCATCGACAACAGTCCCCGGTCGCGCACTGCTTGGGCCAGCATCTCGGTGGGGAAGCGGGCACCGCACATGCGGTCTAGGTGGGCGCCGGCATCGGAGCCGCCCACCAGCACCCGCTGGTCCTGCCACAGATCGGCCCGCTGCTGCCAGGCCACGTCGATATCGTCGGACGACAGCGGCCACAGCGCGGTGCGAAGGTCGTCGGCAACCACGATGTCGAGCAAGGCGTCGAACGGGTCGACCCCTCGTTCTGCGGCAATGTCGCCCACCTTGCGACCGGTGAGCCCGGCGTTCTCTGGGGCGTAGGTGTCGCCGATCTCCATGTTGGCCCAGGTGGAGATGAACTGGAATGGCCCTTCGGAGCTGCGAGCCTGCTCATCCAGCCACTGCCGCACGGCGGGATCAGCCAGCTTGGCCTTCTTCTCGTCGTGGTCCAGGTACAGCACATCGCCCCAGTTGGGCAGCAAATACAGGGCGCAATAGCTGCCGAAGCTCATCTTCAGCCCGCCGATCGACGGCATCGACAGCGCCACAATGCGCCCTCCGGCCTCGGCGGCCACATCCGAGGCCCGAAGCTGGTGCTGGGTGCGGTCCATCATCGTGGAAGCGTGAGAGAGGACGTTCCAGTTGAGCGACCGCTGGGCCCGCACCGACATCTGGGTCATCAGGTCGATTTCCTCGTCGGTGAAGAACGCGTTGCAGCCGGTGATGATGAACTCCAGCCAGGTGCCGGGATGATCGGACACCGCGCCGCACAGGGCCAGCATCTCGTCGCGGTCGGCAAAATAAGACGGAACGGGATCATTGTTGCCGTCGGAGTGCGTGGTGGACTGCGACGACGAGAACCCCAGACCGCCGGCCTCCAGAGCCTCGTGCAGCAACCGCACCATCTCCGCAACCTGCTCAGCGGAGGCCGCGTTCCCGGTGCCTTCGGCTCCCATCACATAGCGGCGCAGCGCCGAGTGGCCCACCAGGAAACCGGCGTTCACCCCGATGCGCCCGTCCAGTGCATCCAGGTACTCGGCGAAGCTCGACCAGCTCCACGGCAGACCCTGCTCCAGCGCAGGCAGGGGCATCCCCTCCACCTTGGCCATCATTCGGCGGATGTAGTCGGCATCGTCGGCCTTCAAGGGGGCCAGCGTGAAGCCGCAGTTGCCGCCCAGCACCGTGGTCACCCCGTGCTCGTTGGAGGGAGAGGCCAGCGGATCCCAGAAAAGCTGGGCGTCGTAGTGGGTATGGGCGTCGATGAATCCCGGCGCCACCACCAGACCATCGGCGTCGATGACCTGGGCCGCGGCTTCGCCAACTTCGCCGACGGCGGTGATCTTCCCCCCGCTGATGCCTACGTCGGCGGCGAACCCCGGCGATCCGGTGCCATCCACCACCGAGCCGCCCTTGATGATCAGATCTAGCATGGCGACAGGCTAGTAGCGCACAGCGGCATGATCCCCAGCAGGCTCTGGGCGCAGCGCCAAGAGTACGCTCCATCCATGCCGGAAATCCCCAAGATCATCTCGGTGGACGACCACATTGTGGAGCCGCCCACCCTGTGGACCGACCGCCTGCCCCGCAAGTACAGCGACGTCGGGCCCCGGGTCGTGCGGGAAAAGCTCTTCAAAGACCGGGCGATCATCAATCACATGCCGGAGTGGGTGGACAGCGATGTGGAGCGAACGATCGACTCCTGGCTTTACGAGGACCTCAAGCATCCCCTTATCCGGCTCAGCGCAGCGTCGGGCTACCCCAAAGACGATCTCGGTCCTCAGCCGATCACCTACGACGACATCCTCCCCGGTTGCTGGCAGCAACAGGCCCGCCTCCAGGACATGGACATCAACCACGTCGAGGCCGCGATGTGTTTTCCCATGTTCCCCCGGTTCTGCGGCCAGACCTTCTTGGAGGCCGCCGACAAGGAACTGGCCCTGTTGTGCGTGCAGGCCTACAACGACTGGATGATCGAGGAGTGGTGTGCCGGCACCGACGGCCGGCTGATTCCCCTGCCGCTGATCCCGCTATGGGATCCGAACCTGGCCGCCGCCGAAGTGCGCCGCAACGCTGAGCGGGGAGCGCACGCCGTCTCGTTCACAGAGCTGCCCACCAACCTCGAGCTGCCGTCAATCCACGACGCCGACGGCCACTGGGAACCGTTCTTCGCCGCCTGCGAGGAGACCGCCACCGTGGTGTGCATGCATATCGGGTCGGGGTCGCGCATGCCGTCCACCTCGGCCGATGCCCCGCCCGCGGTGATGTCCACGCTCACGTTCAACAACGCCATGGGATCGCTGGCCGACTGGCTGTTCTCCGGTGTGTTCATCCGCTACCCCGAGATCAAAATCGCCTACAGCGAGGGGCAGATTGGCTGGATCCCTTACATATTGGAGCGGGCCGATGTGGTGTGGGAGCAAAACCGGGGATGGAACGGCGTATGGGGGGTGATTCCCGAGCGGCCCAGCACGTATTTCGCCGATCACGTGTACGGGTGCTTCTTCGACGACCACCACGGACTGGCCAACATCGAGGCCATCGGCACCGACAATGTGACCTTCGAAACCGACTACCCCCACAACGACAGCTCTTGGCCCCACACCAAGGAGGTGGCCGAGAAGCTGTGCGAGGGGCTGTCCGACGAGGTGATTTACAAGATCATGCGGGGCAACGCCATCAAGATGCTCCACTTGCCTTTCGACCGGTAGTGGTCGAGCCCGGCGCATGATCTACGACTTCGTGATCGTCGGCGGAGGCTCCACCGGCGCGGTCCTGGCCGCCCGGCTGTCAGAGAACTCGGGCACCTCGGTGCTGCTGCTGGAAGCCGGGCCTGTCGAGCCCGATCCCGAGGCCGACCGGCTAGGCGCGGTGGACTTCTCCCACACCGGGCGCGACTGGGGCTTTCAGGCCCGCACCACCGGAGACGCCACTGCCCCCTACCCCCAGGGCCGAACCCTGGGCGGAGGGTCGTCGGTGAACGGGGGCGTGGCACTGCGGGGAATGCCCAGCGACTACGACGCCTGGGCCAGCCCCAACTGGAGCTGGGAGGCCATGGCCCCCTGCTTCCGGCGATTGGAAGACGACCCCCTCGGGGGCGACCTCCACGGAATGGGCGGCCCCATCCCCATCCGGCGGGCAGCCAAAGATGATCTGGTTGCCCCCCAGCAGCAACTCCTGGCCGCCGCCGAAGACAACGGTCTGACCTGGGTGGACGACCACAACGACGGAGTGTCGGAAGGCATCGGCCCGTCACCCCAGAATGTGGTGGACGGCGTGCGGGTGTCCACGGCGATGGGCTACCTCCGCCCGGCCGACGGGCGGCCCAACCTGGAAATCATCGGTGGGGCCTACGCCCACCACATCGTGATCGAGCGGGACCGGGCCACCGCGGTGGCCTATTCGCCTCGCGACGGCAGCCTGGAGCAGGCCCGGGGCCGCCACATCGTGGTGTGCGCGGGAGCGCTCAACTCCCCCGCACTGCTCTTGCGCTCCGGCATCGGCCCAGTACGAGACCTGGAGGCCTTGGGCATCCGCTCTGTGGTCGACATCCCCGGCGTGGGCGCCAACCTCATGGAGCACGTGGGAGCGTTCATCTTCGTGGTCCCGCCCGAGGGAGCGGTGACTACCGATATGGTGCAGCACCAGCTGCTCATCCGCTATAGCTCCCCGGAAAGCCCGGTAACCAACGACATGCAGATCGGCATGATGAACCATTGGGACCTGAGCCAGAACGAGCCTTTGGCCGAGGTGTGCGGATCGGATCTGATCTGGGGCATATGCGCGGGCATCCAGGTCCCCCGGTCCCGAGGGCGGCTGCGGGTGCTGTCGCCCGACCCTGGACATCCGCCGGTGATCGACCTCAACCTCTTGGACAGCCCCGACGACATCGCCCAGCTCGTCGACGGCCTGCGCCTCTGCCACCGGTTGGCCACCCATGAGGCGCTGTCGGAGAGGTTCGAGCGGGTGGCCGTTCTCGACGAGGCCGCCTTCGCCAACAGCGACGACGATGCCCTGGCCGACTACGCCCGACAGTTCAGCTTTCCGTGGTACCACGCCTCGGGCACCTGTCGGATGGGACCCGACCCCGACGCTGGCGACGTGGTGGACGACTTGGGCCGGGTCCACGGCATCGACCGCCTGTCGGTGTTCGACGCATCCATCCTCCCGATGATCCCCCGGGCCAACACCAACTTGACTTGCATCGCGGTGGGCGAGCGGGCCGCGGAGCTGCTGCGATGAGCTTGGACCTCGCCATTCGGGGTGGCACAGTGATCGACGGCACCGGCGGTCCGGCCCGACCGGCCGATGTCGGCCTTACCGATGGACGCATCGCCGAGATCGGCCCTCGCCTGAGTACTTCAGCGACTCGCACTATCGACGCCCAAGGTCTGGTGGTGGCCCCGGGATTTGTGGACATCCACACCCACTTGGACGCTGCCGTGCTGTGGGACGACACCCTCAGCCCCTCGCCCCTCCATGGGGTGACCACGGTGATCGGGGGCAATTGCGGGTTCACCGTGGCCCCCACCAACCCCGAGGCCCGCGACTATCTGCTGGCCATGCTCGCCCGGGTGGAGGGCATGCCCGCCGAGTCACTGGCCGCCGGTTTGGACTGGGACTGGATCTCCACCGCCGACTACCTGGACCGGACCGATCGGCCGCTGGCCGCCAACATCGGATTCCTGGTGGGCCACTCCGCCATCCGCCGCACGGTGATGGGAGAGCGGTCCTCGGAGGCGGCCGAGCTCATGGAAATCCACCTCATGGCCTCACTGCTTCTCGCTGGCATCGCCGCGGGAGGCCTGGGGTTCTCCACCTCCACCTCCAACACCCATCACGACGGCGACGGCCGGCCGGTCCCCTCCCGGGCCGCCGGACACGCCGAGTTGATCTACCTGAGCTATGCAGTGCGGAACACCGCGGGCACCGTGGTGGAGATCTCACCAGGAGTCGAAGGGTTCGATCCCGAGCTCGCCAAGCTCATGGCCGACATGTCCCTGGCTGCCGACCGGCCCCTCAACTGGAACCCGGTAATCGTCGACGCAGCCACCGAAGCGGGAGGCTGGGACCGGTTGCGCATGTCGGACACCGCCGCCGAACAGGGGGCTGAAGTGCTGGCCCTGACCATTCCACTGGCCATCACGGCCCGCCACTGCCTGGCCACCCCATCGGTTCTGGCCGCGCTGCCCGGCTGGGAAGACCCGATGGCCCTCCCCCACCACGAGCGACGGGAACTCCTGGCCGACCCCGTGCGCCGCCAAGAACTCGACCGCTCGGCCCGCTCGGTGAAGATGCGCCTGTCCCACCTCGCCGATTGGGGCGCCTATGTGATCGGCGAGGGGTTCAGCCCGCAAACAAAGCCGCTGGAGGGCCGCACCGTCGGCGAGGTGGCCGACGAGCGAGGCGTCAGCCCGTGGGACGCCCTCTGCGACATCGCGGTGGCCGACGACCTGCGAACCGTGCTGGTGTCGTCGGCCAATGGGGCCGACCGAGCCGACTGGGAGGCCCGCGCCCGATTCTGGACCGACCACCGGGTGGTGATGGGGGCCTCCGATGCCGGCGCCCACCTCGACCAGCTCGACTTCTTCACCTACACCACCGGATCGCTGGCCGCGAGCCGCGAGTTCGGCCTGCTGGGCCTGGAGGAGCACGTCCGGCAGCTCACCGATGTTCCGGCCCGGCTATACGGTCTGGCCGGGCGAGGCCGAATCGCCGAAGGCTGGCACGCCGACCTGGTGGTTTTCGACCCCGACACCGTGTCGCCGGGTCCGGTCCACACCCGATACGACCTGCCCGCCGACGCAGGCCGGCTATACGGCGAAGCCATCGGAGTGGCCTCGGTAATCGTGAACGGTGCCGAAGTGGTCGCCGATGGCCGATTCACCGACGCCCGGCCCGGGCATTTGCTGCGGGCGGGGCGCGATACTGAACCGGTGACACTGGCGACTCGCCGCTCAACCCACAACAGCCAACAAGGAGCGTCATGAGCCCCACCGCCTTGATGATCTCGTCCGACTCCCACATAATCGAACCCCCCGACCTTTGGACCGAGCGGGTGACTGCTGGCCCGATGGCCGAGCGGGTGCCGCAGGTGCGCCGCGAGCCCGGCGGCGACTGGTGGTACATCGACGGCCAGCGCTCCATGTCGTTTCTGGGTTTCCAAGCCGGCAACCGGTTCGACCAAGACCCCACCAAGCTCCGCATCGAGGCGTCGTTCGACGAGGTCCGCCCCGGGGCCTACGACCCCGAGAAGTTCATCGCCGACAACCGCACCGACGGGGTGGCCGCCTCGGTGATCTACCCCAGCGAGGCGCTGCTGGCCTACAGCATCCCCGATTCCGAGCTGTGCTCGGTGACCATGGCCGCCTACAACGACTTCATCGCCGATTTCTGTGTCTACGATCCGCAGCGATTGAAGGGCATCGCCCTCATCAACGTGGACGACATCGACGAGGCCATCGCCGAGATGGCCCGGTGCCGCAATATCGGCCTGTCGGGCGCCATGATCAGCGTGATGCCCCCGGCGGGCCAGGGCTACGACCACCCCCGCTACGAGCCCTTCTGGTCGGCCGCCGTCGACCTGGATGTTCCGCTGTCCATGCACGTGGCCACCGGTCGGCATCTCGCCAGCGCCAGTGGCCAGACCAAGAACGACGTGAGGGCGGTATCGGAGGCCGCGTTCTACCTGCAAGACCACTTCGTGAGGAAGTCGCTGGGCGAGATGATCTTCGCCGGAGTGTTCGAGCGCCATCCCCAGCTCAAGGTGGGATCGGTGGAGCACGAGGTGGGCTGGATTCCGTTCTGGCTGTTCCAGATGGACTACTGCTACACCGACCGTCCTCTGCGGGGCGACTGGCACCGCTTCGCCGATCCCGACGCCCGTCCCAGCCACTACTTCAGCTCCAATTGCTTCGTGAGCTTCCAGGAGGACGCGGTGGGCGTGCGGGTGCGGGACACCTTCGGCACCCACACGCTCATGTGGGGCTCCGACTACCCGCACACCGAGTCCACCTTCCCCCGCTCTCGGGAGGTGGTAGCCGAGACCCTGGCCGATGTGCCCGACGACGAGCAGCAGCTGATCTTGAGGGACAACTGCGCCACCCTCTACGGCTTCGACCTCGACCTGCTCGAAGCCGACCTATCGGGATAGCGGGATGCGCATCGCCTTCGGGACCGATGAGGCCACCGCACTGACCGACGCCGTCAAGCAGCATCTGGCCGACGGTGGCCACAACGTGGTAGCGGCCGCAGCTGAAGGAGCACCATGGCCCGATGTCGGCCGAGCGGTCGGCGAGGCCGTGGTCGATGGCAGCGCCGAAATCGGGGTGGTGTGCTGCTGGACGGGAACCGGGGTGTCGATCGCAGCCAACAAGGTGCCTGGGGTGCGGGCCGCCTTGTGTACCGACGCGGAGACCGCCCGCGGCGCCCGCCGCTGGAACGACGCCAACGTACTGGCCTTGAGCCTGCGCCTTGTTTCCTCGGAAGTGGCCACCGAGATGCTCGACGCCTTTTTGGCCACCGAGCCCGATCCCGGCGAGTCCGCCGAGATCGCCAAGCTTTCCTGAGATGAGGATCCGAATCGGCGTTGGGGTGGGAGGCGGAACAGCGTCAGGAGACCCAGAGGTGTTCGGCGCAGTGGTCGACGGGCTGGAGCGGCTGGGGTTCGACTCGCTGTGGGTTGCCGAGCGGGCCAGCGGTCCCGCGCTTGATCCGGTGGTGGCCATGACCTTCGCGGCGGCTCGAACCACCCGGCTCAAGTTCGGACCCAGCGTGATGGTGCTCCCTGGCCGCAACCCGGTGCTCTTGGCCAAGACCATGGCCAGTCTCGATCGCATCTCCAACGGTCGCCTTCTCCCCGCATTCGGTTTGGGGGTGGCCGATGCCGCCGAACATCAGGCCTTCGGAGTGGCCCGCATGGACCGGGCGGCCTGGTTCAACGAGGCGCTGCCCCTCATGCGCCGGCTGTGGACCGAAGACGAGGTGGAGCACCATGGCCCCCGCTTCCATGTGGACGCCGCCCGGGTGGACATCAAGCCGATCCAGCAGCCTTTAGATGTGTGGATGGGGGGCATCGCTCCCTCAGAACTGCGCCGAGTCGGGCGGCTGAGCGACGGCTGGCTGCCCTCCTTCGTCACCCCCGACGACGTGCGAGACGGAATCGCCACCGTCAAACAGCACGCTGACGAGGCAGAACGAGAAATCGACCCCGAGCACTACGGAGCGCTGTTGACCTACACCGACGGCCCGCTGCCCGACCGATTCCTCGAGCTCATCAAGCTGCGTCAGCCCGACAAGAATCCCGGCGACCTAGTGGCGTCGAATCGACAGGAACTCCGCTCCAAGATCGAGGCGTTCATCGAGACCGGCGCCTCGAAGTTCGTGGTCATGCCCTTGGGGGAGCCCCCGGACTGGAAGGCCGAGATCGAAGCTCTGGCCAACGACCTGCTGCCATTGCAGGACTGAGGCGGCTACGAGCCGAGGGCCTGCTCCAGATCGACCAGCAAGTCTTCGATGCTCTCGATGCCGACCGACAGCCGCACCAACCCGGGATCCACGGCTAACGGAGAGTCGGCCACCGAAAGATGGGTCATGGTGGAGGGCTGCTCGATAAGCGACTCCACCGCACCCAGAGACTCGGCCAGGCGGAACACCTTGGTGGCGCTCACTGCGGCCACCGCAGCCTCCTCACCCCCGGCATGGATGAACGAAACCATCCCACCGGGGCGGCGCATCTGCTGAGACGCGATGTCGAACCCCGGGTGATCAGGCAGCCCGGGGTACAGCACCCGGTCGATCGCGGGATGCCCGACCAGGAACTCGGCCACCGCTTGGGCGTTGTCGCAGTGGCGGTCCATGCGCACCCCCAGCGTCTTGACTCCCCGCAGCAGCAGATAGCAGTCGAACGGACTGGGCACCGCGCCCACCGCGTTCTGGACGAACGACAGCCGCTCGGCCAGATCATCCCGATTCACGGCGATAAACCCCCCGACGACATCGGAGTGGCCGCCCAGATACTTGGTGGTGGAGTGCACCACCACATCGGCTCCCAACTCCAGCGGTGTCTGGAGGTATGGGGTGGCGAAGGTGTTGTCCACCACCACATCGACCCCCGACGCGTGGGCCACATCGGCCACCGCAGCGATATCCACCACGGCGAGCATGGGATTGGTGGGCGTTTCCACCCATATCTGGCGGGTCTCGGGACGGATGGCCGCGCCGAGCGCGTCCAGGTCGGCCATGTCCACCGCCGACCACTCGATGCCCCGCTCGCCATATACCCGGGCAATGAGCCGGAACGTCCCCCCGTAGGCGTCGGTCCCCAGAACCACGTGGTCGCCGGGGCGCATCATGCCCACCACCGCGTCTTCTGCGGCCATACCGCTGGCGAACGCCATACCGTGCTCGGCCCCCTCGAGCCCGGCCACGCACCGCTCCAGCGCCACCCGGGTGGGATTGGAAGTGCGGGCGTACTCAAAGCCCTGATGCTGGCCCGGTGCGGCCTGCACGAAGGTGGTGGCCAGGTGGATGGGAACGGTGATGGCGCCGGTGGCCTCGTCGGGCTCTTGGCCGACGTGGATGGCCCGAGTGTCGAAACCCCAGTCGCCGGCGCTCATGAATCAGGATCCGACGGGCCCGACGACAAGAAGCTCAGCACGTCGGTACTGGTCATCACCGCCCGGGGACGGCCACCGTCGAGCACCAGCAGCGCCGGAGAGCGCTCCAGCTTGGTCACCGCCAGCGCCACCGATTCGCCGATGCCGATCTGTTCCAGAGGACGGCTCATCACGCTCTCCACCGGCTGGCCCAGCAGATCGCCGTTGAAGGCCAACTCCATGAGCTGAAGCTCGTGGACCGCCCCCATGACCTCAGCAGCGGCCAAGGGCATCTCGCCTTTGGCCACCGGCAGCTGGCTGACTCCGTGGTCGCGCATCTGGGTCACGGCCATGCTCACCGGATCGTCGGGCTTCACGTACACCAGCGGCGGCAATGCTCCCTCCTTGGCATCGAGCACGTCCTTCACGCAGGGGTGCTCACCGATGAGGAAGCCATACGAGGCCATCCAGTCGTCGTTGAACACCTTGGACAGATAGCCCCGGCCGGCATCGGGCAGCAATACCACCACCACATCATCGGGTCCGCAGTCTTGGGCCACCTCTAGGGCGGCGCACACTGCGGTTCCCCCCGATCCGCCGATCAGCAACCCCTCCCGCCGGGTTACCAGCCGAGCCATGTCGAAGGAGTCTTGGTCGGAGATCGGGATCACCCGATCGACCACCTCGGGATCGTAGGTCTCAGGCCAGAAGTCCTCCCCAATCCCCTCCACCAGATAGGGCCTCCCCGATCCCCCGCTGAACACCGAGCCCTCAGGGTCTCCGGCCACCATTTGGATATCGGGGTTCTGCCGTTTGAGGAAACGCCCCACCCCGTTGAGCGTGCCGCCGGTGCCCGCCCCGGCCACGAAGTGGGTGATGCGCCCGGCGGTCTGCTTCCACAGCTCCGGCCCGGTGGTCAGCTCATGCGACAGGGGATTCACCTGGTTGAAGTACTGGTTGGGCCGGTAGGCGCCAGGCGTCTCGGCCACCAGCCGCTCCGCGGTGGAGTAGTACGAATCGGGGTCTTCGGGATCCACCGCCACCGGGCACACCACCACCTCGGCCCCGTAGGCCCGCAGCAACTGCACCTTCTCATCGCTCACCTTGTCGGTCATCACGAAGACGCAGCGGTAGTCACGCTGGGCGGCCACCAAAGCCAGGCCCACACCGGTGTTTCCCGAGGTGGGCTCGATAATGGTTCCGCCTGGCTTCAGCAGCCCTTCTCGCTCGGCCGCGTCGATCATCGCCACCGCAGGCCGGTCCTTCACGCTGCCGCCCGGGTTCAGCATCTCCAGTTTGGCCAGCACCTCACACGACACCCCGTCGGCGATGCGCGGCATCCGCACCAACGGAGTGTCTCCAATGAGATCGAGGATCGAGTCTGCGACCTCCACGCCCATAAACTACCCGGCGGTATGGAACCGCCTTGTATCGCAGTGGAGCCCGACTGCTGGCGGCGACCTGCGCTGGCCGACGCGGTAGTTGCCGGTGGCGGCCGGGTGACGGCCCCCTCCGAGGCCGAGGCGCTAGTTTGGGCCGAGCCCGCGGCCCCCGAGCTCTTGCCCGGTGTGCTGGAGGATGGGGCGGGCATCGAGTGGGTGCAGCTCCCCTACGCCGGGATCGAGAACTTGACCCATTTGCTCGACCGCGACCACCGCTGGACCTGCGGCAAGGGGGTGTACGCCGAACCGGTGGCCGAGCATGTGCTGATGCTGGCCTTGGCCGGCCTGCGGGGAATGGGTAGTTTCGCCCGGGCTCAGAACTGGTCGCCGCCGGAGGGCCGGAACCTGCTGGGCGGCCGGGTAACCGTGCTGGGCGGCGGGGGCATCACCGAGTCGCTGGTGAGGCTGCTGGAACCGTGGGACTGCCAGATCACCGTGCTGCGCCGCCATCCTCTGCCCATGGAGGGCGTCGAACGGGTGGTCGGCCCCGAAAGCCTGCACAATGCGCTGAGCGATGCCGATGTAGTGGTGGTAGCACTGGCGTTGACCCCAGAGACCACGGGCATCATCGACGCCGCCGCGCTCAGCGCCATGGCGGCCCACGCCTGGCTGATCAACGTGGGGCGGGGCCGTCATGTGGTTACCGACGATCTGGTGGAGGCGCTGTCTGCCGGGTCTATCGGCGGCGCCGCATTGGACGTGACCGACCCTGAGCCCCTGCCCGAGGGTCATCCCCTCTGGAATCTGGACAACTGCCTCATCACCCCCCATGTGGGCAACACCCCCGAAATGGGTTTGAAGCTGCTCGCCAATCGGGTCACCGAGAATGTCCGCCGCTACATCGCCGGCCAGGAGCTGCTCGGCCCCATCGACGTCGACCTGGGGTACTGACCTAGTCGTTCCGGACTAGGGACCGATGATCCGGTCGAACTGGGCGGAAGGCTCTTCGATGGTGATGACTCGCATGGGGCGATCGGTTGGCGCGTGGAGACCGGGGCCGAAGGTGACCGGCCCGGCGGCCAGATCCTCGCCATCAAATCGCCGGAGTTGGACGGCCACCGCCCCCGGGTCGACAGTGCCGGCCCGCTCCACTACCCGGATATAGGCCTCAACGGCGTCGGCGCCGGTGATGGCCCGCCCGTCTCTGGCAATGTGACCTTCAGTCGCGAAATAGTCGGCCAGTACCTGGCGAACCGCGGGGCTGGGATCGGGAGAAGCGGTGTAGACCGAGGCGTACGAGAGCATGGTGAAGTCGCCAACACCGGGAACATGACCGATCCAGAAGTCCCCGTCCATGGTGGAGTTGGCGAAAATGGGCTGGAGGATGCCAGCAGCCCGAATCGGGGCCAAGATCTCCGGGGCCACGAGCCGAGTCCCGCAGAACACGATGGCCTCGGGACTGTTGTTGATTAGCCCAGAAAGCACGGGCTCAAGCAGGCCAGGATCGGTGGGCTGATAGCGGTAGAGACCGGTCACCCGGCCTCCAACGGCCTCGAACCCCAGCTTGAAGGCTTCGCATACGGCAACCGCTTCTGAACTGGTCTCGTCGATGATTGCCGCCGCGGTGGTGAACCCTCGATCAGCCAACAACGCAACCAAATACTGGGCTTCGGTGCCCACTGGTGTGCCCAGGGAGAAGACCCGATCCCCCAGCTCCCCAGTCGTCCATGAGTGGTCGGTGCCGCATGGGCTGATCACCAGCGTCCCCGAGCTCTCCAACTCCTTGAGGGCCGGTTCCGCATAAGCGGCATCGCAGGTCATCAAAACCATGTCGATGCCGTCCAGCAATAGCTGCTCGGCCCCCTTGTGCATCGCAGACAACTCAGTGTGGCTGTCGATGTGCCGCAGAACCACCGGCCGGCCCAGCAGGCCACCAGCCTCGTTCAGGGCGTCGATTCGAGTTTGGGCGGCCACTAGCGCGGGCTCGTCATAAGCCGCCAGGAACCCGGTGGTTGCCATCAGGGCGCCGATCACGATGGCGTCTTCTGAGAGCGGCACCCCATCGGGAGTGGCAGTGGGCAACGCAGGCGCATTTTCGACCTGCTCATCCTGTTCACCCGCGATGGGCGCGGGGCTCACCACCGTGCCCTCGCTGAACAGGCCACACCCGGTGCAGGCCAACAGCACCAGCACGGCCAGGAGCGCTGGCCGGGCGCCGAACGGCATCACACTCACACTTTAAGGTCGCGGAAGGGAATGCCCTTGTCGGCTCGAGGCTCGCGGGGAAGGCCCAGAATGCGCTCGCCGATCACGTTGCGCTGAATCTCCGGAGTGCCACCGCCGATCTTGTGGGCGAAATGGCTGACCATCCGCGTCACCCAGACGTCGTCGTTCAGCATCCCCTCCGGTCCCAGCAGCTCCATGGCCGTTTGGCTGGTGTCGCGTATGTGGTCGCCGGTCAGGATCTTCATGATCGAGGCTTCCGGCCCGATCTCTGTGCCCTGGCTCAGCGCGGTGTACACCCTCATGCCCAGGTAACGCAGCACCTCTGATCTGATCCACGCTTCAGCCAGTGCCTGGCGAACCGCCGGATCGCCTGCCTGGTTCTTCTGTTTGGCCAGATCAACCAATGTGGGGACATCCACGACCGAGGTCTGGGCGCCCACCGCGGCCCGCTCACTGTTGAGGGTGGTCTGGGCTACCGCCCAACCGTTGTTGACGCCGCCGATCACGTTCTCTACCGGGATTCGCACGTTGTCGAAGAAGGTCTCGTTGAACTCGGCCCCGCCAGTCATCTGGCGCAGCGGCCGCGGGTCCAAGCCCTCGCTGTCAATCTCCACAAAGAAATAGGTGAGACCCTGGTGCTTGGGCACATCCGAATCGGTGCGGGCCAAGAGAATGCCCCAATCAGCCAGATGGGCATAGGAATTCCACACCTTCTGGCCGTTGACCACGAACTGGTCGCCGTCGCGGACCGCCCTGGTCTGGAGCCCAGCCAAATCGGAGCCAGCATTGGGCTCGCTGAAGAGCTGGGCGAACACCATTTCTCCCTTGCGGATGGGGTTCAGGAATTTCTGCTTCTGCTCGTCGGTGCCCCACGACATGAGGGTGGGAGCAGCCATGTCCAGCGCGGCCATGAAGATCGACCGAGAAATGCCGAAGCGGCTCTGCTCTTCCTCAAAGATGATTGTTTCCACCGTGGAGGCACCCCGTCCCCCGTACTGTGGCGGCCAGTCCAAACAGGCCCAGCCGCCGTCGGCCAGCTTCGCCTGCCAGGCCCGAGCCCGATCAGCCAGCTCCCTTTCCAGTTCTGGGTTCCGTCCCGGAGTGCTCATGTGATCGAACGCCTCAGAAGAGCCCTTGGCCGGGGCATTGGCCTCCAGCCAAGCCCGGGCCTCAGCCCGAAACGCCGCTTCTGAGGGGGTGTCGCCGAAATCCACGGGGACAGGTTAGGGGCGAACCATCACTTTGCACTGGTCGGTGGGCGATTTGATGGCCTCGAAAGCACTAGGGAGGCCGTCGAGATCCACGGTGTGGGTGATGAACGGGGCCGGATTGATGCGGTCCTGCTCGATCATGGCCAAAGTGTGGGCATAATCCTGATGGCGGTAGTACACGGGGAAGGTCATGGTCAGCTCCTTCAGCGACGCGAACACCGGGATAATGGGGTCGGGTCCAGAGCAGATGCCCACCACCGCCACCCGCCCTCGGTGGCCGGCCGCCTCGATGCAGGTTTGGATGATGCCCGGTTTGCCCACCGCCTCTACCACCACGTCGGGCGGAGCGCCCGACAGTCGCTCGAAGGCCGGCCCCAGCTCCTCGTTTTCAGGGTTGATGATCCCAGTGGCCCCGAAGTCTGAAGCGGAGTCACGGCGCACGGCCACCGGATCGCTGACCACCACGTTGCGAGCCCCGACGTGTCGGCTCCACAGGGCGACGGCCAGGCCCACCGGTCCGGCTCCCACAATGAGCACGTTGTCGCCGGGGGCAATGCCCGCGGTGTCCACCGCGTGCAGTCCCACGGCCAGGGGCTCCACCAACGCGCCCACGTCGTAGCCGCAACTCTCCGGCAGGCGGAACGTCTGGGCGCTGGACACGGTCACATACTCGGCGTAGGCCCCGGGTCGGACACCCGTCCCGATCATCTCCGAGTGGGGGCAGTGGACCGGCAGTGTGTCCCAGCAGAACTGGCAGCTCCCACACCCCACCAGAGGCAAAGCGCAAACCGCATCGCCAGCCTTCCAGTCCCCCACCGGGTCGGCGCCCACCGCCACTACCTCTCCGGAGAACTCGTGGCCCATGGTGTAGCCGATGGGCAGGTGGTCGACAACCTTCAGGTCCGACCCGCAGATGCCGCATCCCTTCACGGCCAACACCAGTTCCCCCGGCCCCGGCGCAGGGTCGTCCACCCGGGCTACTTCCAGCGTCCTGTCCTCGGCGATGACCGCAGCCCTCATCAGGTTCTGTCTCCCCTCCGACGGGTGGTCACGACTGTGCCGCTTCCAATTCCTGCTCTACTCGGGCGATCTCAGACCGATACCACCCGACCTCCTGGAAATTGCGCAGGCCGAATTGCTCCGCCATCGCTTGAAGGGCAGCGAGCTTGACTGACAGCGCCCCAACGTGGACGGCGTCAGCAGCCAGAACCATGTCGGCCAGTTGCAGGGCTTCGATTGCCTCACCGGCGGCCAGCCGTTGTTCTGCGCGGGCCACCAGGCCATCGGCCCCGGCCAAGTCCACCACATCGGGGTAGACCGCCTCAGGCTGCGTGGCATAAAGCTCAGCGGTGGACTGATAGGTAAACCATCCGGCCAGTCCTTCCCAGATGGCCCGAACGCCCCAATCCACCCGACCGTAGGTCTCGTTCAACGGAGAATCGTCGGGCAGGCGGATCTCCTTCATGAGCGTGAAGGGGTCTTTGCCCTCGTTCATTCCGTCGATCACCCGATCCCACACCCACTCCACCCCGTCGTGCATCCGGGTGAGCACCTCTTTGACCTGTTCCTGGCCCACCACCGGCTCGAAGTGCCCGGCCAGGGCGATCTCCGGCTCCAGGTCGCGAACCTCGCGCAGCGACTCCATGTATTGCTGAGCGTCGCGGTAGGGCTCGCCCCGCAAGGTGAACAGGTTGGGGAAGGCGTCGATGATGGGGCCCCATAGGTCGCCTACGAAGGCCGCCCGCAGTTCGGGAACCCACACCGTGAGCCCGTCGGGACCCTCCGCGCCGGGGGTGTGCATCACCTCAAAGGTGAGATCGCCCACCTCAAGGGTGTGGGAGCGGTCGACCACGACGTCGGCCTCTATCGGCGGGGTGGGCTCAACCCGGCCGGATTCGGTGCGGAGGTTCATGGCCGCTCCCCACAGAATCTTGGCCCGATCCACCCGGAACTGGGTCAACTGGCGGTACTGCTCATCGCGCTGAAGGCACAGCCGGTGAGCCACCACCTGTGCTCCTTCTCGCGACCAGAGCCGGTGGCCGCCGATGTGATCCTCGTGGGCGTGGGTGAGCACGATGTAGCGCACCGGGTTGCCGGGAACGGCCGAAAGTTGGCGATGGAAGCGGCGGGCGTCGCCGGCCAGCCCGGCATCGATCATCACGCTGCCCTCAGGGGTGGCCACTTTGTAGGCGTTGGCCGTGCCCTCCGCCATCCAAATCCGGTCGGCGACCTCGTTCGCTGTCTCGGGGCCGTCCCTCCCAATGAGCTCCGAGACCCGCTCGTCAGCCATCAGTCCTCAACCCAAACCCAGCGGCCGGATGGCGCCGCCACTCCCTCGGGCCGCTCCATGCACTGCACATCCAAATGGATGGGCAGCAGGTGACGCACGTAGAAGGCGTGCACGGTCACGGTGGGCATCTCCAGGTCGTTGTAGCGCTTGATCTCCACCCGGGGATCCTTCTCCTGCCAGGCCTCACACTTGGCCAGGCACGTATCGACTTCTTCCCGGGTGTCGAACAGCAGTCCAAGATGATCGAACGGCGGCGGGGCCATGGGCTCCTTGTGCTCGGCCAGCAGGATGAACTGGCTAGTGGCCGGATCGGTGGACAGGAGCAGCGCGGTCTGCTTGAGGATTTGGGTGTCGGTGGCGGTCCAGCCGAAGACATCGCCATAGAACTCGCGCACCTCAGCCCGGTAGTCGTCGGTCAAGGTACCCAAGGGAAGCGTCAGTTCCATGTGGTTGAAGCGCATTTTGGCCATGCCGCAGCGTAGCCTGACACGATGATGCGATCTTCTGCCGCCAGGCTGTGCTGGACGTTGTTGCTGGTTCTGGCGCTGCTGGCTGGCGCCTGCGGGAACGACGACGGAGGAACCACTGAGCCGGAACCGGTGGCCATCGCTACCGCCGAGGCCACGCCCGCCCCCACCCAAGCCCCTACGCGTGAGGACACACCCGAACCAGAACCCACCCCGGAGCAAACCCCCGAGGCCACGTCGGCACCAACCCCAGATCCCGCACCCGAGGCCACCCCCGAACCGGAATCCACCGTTGAGCCGACCCCCGAGGCCACGCCCGCTCCCGAGTCCGAAACGCACCCGTCAGGGCTCGACATCGCCGCCATCGAGGCCGCAGCAGCCGACTGGATGGAGAATGCCCGAATTCCCGGCCTGGTGCTGGCCGTAGCCCGGGGAGGCGAGGACCCGTGGACGTTCGGATGGGGCGTGAGTGATCTCGGTACCCAAGAGCCCATAACACCGGGCGATTACGTCCGCATCGGCTCGGTGACCAAGCCGGTCACCACCGTCGCGGTGCTGTCGATGGTGGATGAAGGCCTCGTCGACTTGGACACTCCGGTTACCGCTTATCTGGGCGACGACTGGTATGGAAAATACGAGCACGGCCCCCAAATCACTCTCCGGCATCTCTTGGGACACACCACCGGTTTCGTGGAGTACGCCTTCGACCGGGGGTTCTTCGTGCTGGGCTCCGCCCGACTGGGCGTGCCCATCGCCCCCGAGGAGATCGTGCGGTTCACCACCAACTACGGGCCGGTGGCCGAGTTCGAAACCGAGTACAACTACAGCACCGCCGGACATGTCATCGCGGGGATGATCATCGAGGCGGTCACCGGCAATCCCGCCGACGTTGAGATCAGGTCCCGCGTGCTGGAGCCGCTGGGCTTGGAGAACACCTATCTGCCCCCCAATGAGCTTCCGCCCGTTCCGGTGATCGACAGCTACAACGGAGGGCTCCTGTACTCCGCGTTCACATCGCTGACAAGAGTTCCCGACGGCGCCCGGTACAACTTCATGGGCAACGACTACCTCTCCACCGACGACTACCCCCAGGAGTTCTTGCAGACGGCCGGCTGGACAGGCGGTGGAATTGAAACCCTCATCGGCGACGTCCCGACGATGTTCCGGGGGCTGTTCACCGGAGGGCTGATAAGCGATGAGTCGCTGACTGAGATGACCTCTGCGGGGGTCAATCCCGGGTACGGCCTCGGTGTGGGGATAGACGACATAGGCGGCCTGCTGGCCTACAGCCACGGCGGCGGCACCCCGGCATTCCGCACCCGCGCGCTCTACATCCCCGAATTGGATCTGACGCTGGCCGCAACGGCCAACGTCTTGCCTCCCGACCCCGATATGGACGAGTTCATCGACGCCCTGCTCCCGATCCTGATGGAGAGCTGGGGACTAGCTGGCTAATGACCCTCACCGCCTGGAACGAGGCCGCCGCCCAACTCACCGCGCCAGGCGCGCTATTCGCTTGGTCGATCCAAGGAGTCAACGGCATCCCCATGCGGGTTTTTGACAACGCTCCCGGTTCGCTGCGGGACTTGTTCGCCGGCACCGCGGCCCACGGAGAGGCTGACTATTTGGTCTACCGAGACGAGCGCATGTCCTACGCCGAGGCACACCGCCAAGTGCGGGCCCTGGCCGCGTGGTTGGCCAAGCACGGCGGGGTGGGTAAAGGCGACCGGGTGGCCATCTCCATGCGCAACTACCCCGAGTGGATCATCTCCTACTGGGCGGTGGTGTCGATGGGGGCGGTGGTAGTGGGCATGAACGCCTGGTGGACCGCCGCGGAAATGGCCTACGGCCTCGACGACAGCGCGCCCAAAGTGCTGGTGATCGACGGCGAGCGCTGGGAGCGCCTGGCTTCACTCGAAGACCGGCCAGAGATGCCGGTGGTGGTAACCCGGTGCGACGAGGAACTGCCACCCGAGGTAATCCGCTGGTCCGACACGGTGGCCGATCCCGACCCGCCCGGTCTGCCCGACGTGGCTATCGAACCCGACGACGACCTGTGCGTGTTCTACACCTCGGGCACCACCGGCTTCCCCAAGGGGGCGGTGATGACCCACCGGGCCGCGGTACACAACGTGATGAACATGGGCTTTTATTCGACGGCCCTGGGAATGATCAACCAAAAGGAGCCCATGGCCCGAGACCAGCGTGATCAGCCGGCCGGACTGGTATGCGTGCCGCTGTTCCACGTCACTGGCTGCAATTGCTACCTGCACCCCACCACCGTGGTGGGCGGGAAGCTGGTGCTCATGTACCGCTGGGACGCCACCGAGGCCCTCAAGCTCATCGACGCCGAGCGGCCCAACACCCTGGCCGCAGTGCCGGCCATGTCCCGGGAGATCGTGTTGCATCCCGACTTCGATCGCTTCGACACCACCAGCCTGGGCTCGCTGGGGGGCGGGGGCTCGCCGCTTCACCCCGACCTGGTGGACAAGATCTCCCGGTCGATCCCCAGCGGCAACCCCGGCACCGGCTACGGCCTGACCGAGACCAGCGGCGTGGTCACCATGAACGTCGGCCCGATCTACAAAGGCAAGCCCACCACCGTGGGTCCGCCGCTGCCCACCGTCGAGGCCAAGGTGGTGGACGACCGCGGCACCGAGTTGCCCTCTGGGCAACCGGGCGAGCTGCTGGTTCGGTCCCCTATCGTCATCCGGGGCTATCTCAACAAACCGGAGGCCACTGCCGAAGCCATCGTCGACGGCTGGCTGCACACCGGCGATGTGGCGGTGATCGACGAGGATGGGTTCATCGCCATTGTGGACCGGGCCAAAGACCTGGTGATCCGAGGGGGCGAGAACATCGCCTGTGCCGAGGTGGAGAACGCCATCTACCAACACGACGCAGTAGCCGAGGCCATCGTGTTCGCGGTGCCCGACGAGCGCCTCGGCGAGGTACCTGGCACCGCCGTGGTGCTGCGCCCCGGCCGCGACCTAGACGCTGCCGGACTGCGAGCCCACCTCGACGGCCGCCTCGCCCCCTACAAGATCCCCGCCCACATCTGGTTCCAAGAAACCCCCCTCCCCCGCAACGCCTCCGGCAAATATCTGAAGCGCCAAGTCCGCGATGAACTGCTGTCGCCCTAGGCGACCGAACCCGCCAGCCCGATAGCCTTTCCTACGTGACCACCGCCACCGAAGACCGCTACACGATCATCTCCTCCGACTGCCACGCCGGAGCCAATCACAAGACGTATCGGGAGTACTTGGAGTCAAGCTGGCACGACGAGTTCGACGCCTGGCGGGGCAAGTACCGCAACCCGTTCCGCGACCTGCAAGACGACGGCCGGTCCCGCAACTGGGACAACGACCGCCGCATCTCCGAACAGCACACCGACGGGGTGGTGGCCGAGATCACCTTCCCCAACACCGTGCCCCCCTTCTTCCCCACCGGCACGCTTATCGCCCCCCAGCCCACCGACAAGGACCTCCCCCGACGCCTGGCCGGCATCCGGGCCCACAACCGCTGGCTGGCCGACTTCTGCGCCGAGTATCCCGAGCGCCGAGCGGGCATCGGCCAGATATTCCTCAATGACATCGACGAGGCCGTGGCCGACGTGAAGTGGATCGCCGAGCACAACCTGCGGGGCGGGGCGCTGATTCCCAGCATCGCCCCCAACTCCGACCTGCCCCCGCTGTTCCACCCCCGCTACGACCCGGTGTGGGCGGCGTGCGAGGAGCACGACGTGGTGATGACCCTGCACTCGGGCGGCACCGGGATGCCCGACTACGGCGACTCCCCCGCGGCCGGTCCGATGTTCGTGATCGAGACCCCGTTCTTCTCCAATCGCTCCATGTGGCACCTCATCATGGGCGGGGTGTTCGAGCGCTACCCCGGCCTCAAGGCGGTGTTCACCGAGCAGGGCTTCGGCTGGGTGCCCGAGATCCTGCGCCGCCTCGACGGCCTCCACGCCCAGATGTCGATGACCGGGCGCACCGGCGAGCTCGGCTTCTCCGCCGACTCGGTGCTGCCCGAGAAGCCCAGCTTCTACTTCGATCGCAACATCTGGATCGGCATCAGCTTCCCCGGCCCCAACGAGATGCGCCTGCTCGACAAGGTGGGCGACCACAAGGTGATGTGGGGCTCCGACTACCCCCACGTGGAGGGCACCTACCCTTACTCCCGAGAGGGCATCCGCTTCGCCCTGCACGACCGGGACGAGGAGTCGATGCGCCGCATCCTGGCCGGCAACGCCGCCGATGTGTACAACTTCGACCTCGACGCCCTGGCCCCCCTCGCCGCCGAGCACGGCCCGACGGTGACCGAGATCGCCGAGCCCCTCGCCGACATCCCCAAAGACGCCACCTCCCCCGCCTTCTGGGGCAAGTAGGCAATCCACAGCATTCGCCACTTCTTCGGAAGGCCAATACAAGCTGTCACTCTCCACCCTTACCATGGGCGACCATGCACAAATCGCGAATGCCCAGGGTCTAAGGTGGACCAGTGGACCTGCTAGAGCAATCTTCAACCGATTCTCCTGTCCGATTCGCCAGTTTTTTCGCTGGAATTGGTGGTTTTGACCTCGGATTCGAACGTGCAGGATTGGAAACCGTATGGCAATGCGAAATCAATAATTTCTGTCAGGATATTTTGGAGCAGCATTGGCCTCACGTCCCCCGTGTCTCAGATATAGAGGAAGTGGAAGCAAATGAAATCCCAGAAGCAGACGTTTGGGCTGGAGGATTCCCCTGTCAAGACGTCAGTCTCGCCAGAATGGGACCCCGAAAAGGCTTGCGTGGACGGCAATCAGGACTCTTCTATGTCTTTGCTCAACTCATTGAAGCACGTCGCCCCACTGTTGTCGTTATCGAAAACGTTGCGGCTCTTCTCTCTTCCAACAAGGGAAGAGATTTCGCGATCGTCGTACGGTCGTTGGCCGAACTCGGGTATGGCATCGCTTGGAGAGTGCTTGACAGTCGATACTTCGGCATCCCCCAATCACGATCAAGAGTCTTCATTGTCGGATCTCTTAGAGGAAGCTCCAGTGCCGGATCGGTACTTTTTGAGCCCGAACGCGGCGACAGGAATTCTGAGAAGAGCCGACAGAATGGGAAGAAACCTGTTTCCCCCTTTAAGATCCGCGCTGGAGATCCTGTCAAAGGATACGTCAAGAAATTAGCTCACTGCCTTTATGCGGAATCTGCTAGACACACGGGAACAGATTGGTCAAGAAATTATGTTTCATACCCTGAAGGTCGAGTTCGCCGTCTCACTCCTATAGAGACAGAGCGCCTGCAGGGGTTTCCAGACAATTGGACATTTCCAAAACGCCATGGTGGAGATACCGACAAGATCGACAGTGCACGTTACCATGCATGCGGGAATGCCGTTTCGGTGCCAGTAGCGAGATGGATCGGTGAGAGACTAGAATTAGCACTCTGAGCAAATTAATACCTCAGAATCGAACTGGGCCTCTAAGAAGTTAACTTTGATACATCAATATCAGTATTAAGTATGTTGATGTACTGCGAACTTGGGCGATTATCTACATTTAAAGGTAACCGATTCTCAGGTATAGGTCCAACTGTCTTTTGCAATTCACTTTGCGTTGAAGAATCAAACGACTCCATTCGAGGAGAGGACTCAACGAAATACTCGTCCCCAACGCATCGCAAGGTCAATACTGCCTGATCAAATGCCCAGTGGTGAATCTTACAAAGACAAATTCCATTGTGAACCTTATCTAAGTCGTATTTGCTCCATGGCAAAATATGAGCGGCGTCAACTCCTGAGTCAAACTCCCCAGTACGTCCAGGCAACTTCAGGCCACAAAATGCACAAGTGTGTCTCCAAGCATTACGTACAGCAAGGGAAAAGTTCCTGGCCGAAGACGAACGCGCTCTGACTTGGCGCATTTCAGAAGTAGATTTCACACGCATAGGAATGTCATCTTCCTCTATTTCTTCTAAACCTAAAATTGAAGGATCTCCGGGAGTAATGTGGAATATCTCTTCGATAATCGGAATCACATCACCTTGTTCTTCAAGAAACCTATTTAATTCTTGCGAACACAAGACGATCCTTCGTGAGATATCGCGGGCGTCACAACTATCTTGGTGCTCTTGAAGAATGGATAACAGTTCCACATGATCTTGGTTGACCATATAGCTATCATGTATCTTCTGCACTCTTTTCCACCGTGAATCAAATACTATGGTGTCACTTGTATCCTGATTCTCCACCACGACATAGGCTGGTTTTGCGACAAGCACTTTGCTGTCCTCGTCAAATTCGCTATCGCTCTTGAATCCTATCTTTGAAAGAAAGTACTTCCGGTCTCTAAGCACCGGAAAGGTAGAAGCAAGACTCCTTCTTTCTCTAACTGGCCTTGGAAGCAATAGGATAGCTGCGATCTGACGACCGACTTGTGGCCGCTCATTTGGCACTTTACTACGAAGCCGGGGTTTTCCGCTTTCTCCAGGGTCTACCCAAATTCCCGTTTCGCATACACCTATTCCTGGCAAATCCCACTTCAATGTCCAACCAGCAAGATCTGCTGCTCTCAATGGTCCATGGTCACCGACAAGTTCAAACTCGCCGCGACCGCCTCCTGAAGTTCTGAAGCCAATGTGCATCCGAAGAGCATAGAAGAGCGTGGAAGAAATACACAATGCTACTTTTGCAATGTCCAGACCTCATGGCGGGCAAGGTCTAGTTGTTCAAATCATGAGTATTCGGAGAAAAAGCTCTCAAAGAGTCTAGCGACATCCCCAAGCCCTAGAGTTGCACCATGGTAAAAGACATCCGCGACGTGACCTCCGACCAGCATTGGGACACATTTGAGGAGATCTGGACGGGGCTGATGTCCTACCGGTACCTCAACAAGACCACCCCGGCGCTCGACACCGGTTTTGCCGACGACGAGCTGGAGTCGATGCCCGTGCGCCACGACATGCGCAACGCCCACGGCGGGATCATGGCCGCGCCGCTGGCCATCGGCTGCCCCGAGCCCAGCTGGAACGACGATCTGGTGGTGCCCGCCCCGGTGGTGTCGTACATCCAGATCCTCGATGATGCCCGAGGCGTGGACCGGATCGAGGTGTACCGCGAGGTGATCAACTTCGGCCGCACAATGGGATTCACCCGCTCCAAGGTGGTGGATGCCGCCGACCACTCCCGGGTCATCTCCACGTCGGCAGGAATGGGAGTGAGCCTGGGCGATGTGCCCGACGGCTACGAGGCAGTGGACAACCCGCTCATCCCGGTGGAGGACTCCCCCGACATGCCCCGCCTGCACGAGGTGTTCGGCGTCACCAAGGGCGACGACGGCTGGTACCGGCTCCCCGAGCTCACCAAGGAGTTCTCCGCCCCCCACGCCGCCCTCCACCTCGGCCCCATCCACATCGTGTTCGATTTAACCGCCCACGAATTGGCCGAACAGGCGGCAGGCACAAACCGCATCCAGGTGGAGAGCTGGTATGTGATGTTCGTCAAGCCCGGCCTCATCGGCCCATTCCGCTGTGAGGCCGAGGCCATCACCAGCCGCAGCGGTCGAATCAGCGTCAACCTCACCCTGTTCGACGAGGGCCGCGACAACCGCACCATCACCACCGGTTCAGGAGTATTCCGGGTGGTCTGAGGCCGCGGCCACAATTGCGGAGCCACCCTGCGCCCCGCCCGGTACCGTGAAGGCCAAGCCCGGGTGGCGGAATAGGCAGACGCAGGGGGCTTAAACCCCCCAGCCTCCAAAGGAGGCGTGTGGGTTCGACTCCCACCCCGGGCACTGTGTGTGGTATTTCGCAGCAGTAAACTAGGCCGACGGCCTTTATGGGCCCTACTGCAGGGGGGACCACGCAAAACCGCTGGAGATTCCGTATCCCGCGATCTGCGTTGGAGTGCCTACACCGTCCGCGTCGACGACCCAGAGACCATTTGGCGTATAAAGCGAGCCGTGCTCTGTTGCTTGTACGCCAGCAGTGGTGAAGGCAATGCGATTACCATCGGGTGACCAAGCCGGGGGATTCCAGGGTTGTTTCCAGGGAGGCGAGGCGGCGCTCGTTTTCGCCGTCGGCACCGACGGTCTTCAGGACTTCCCCATCGCCGGTATAGTCGAAGAAGGCAATTTTTGTGCTGTCCTGGGACCAGGCCAACCCGAGGTTGCCCGGCCTGCGAGCTTTGCCAGGGGACCAAGACAGATAGTCGGAGGCTGCGATTCTCCGCTTGTTCTTTCCATCGGAGTCGAAAACCCAGATCTCCTTTCTACCTGTCGCTCCGGGAACCCCGTGTATGAGCTGAGTAACGGCCATAAGGGTGCCGTCTGGCGACCAGAACGGCCCGGCAGACGCATCAAGGTTGATCAGCTTGACTTGGTTGGAACCGTTGGGATCAGCAATCCAGATCTGTGACGTGGGCATGATGGCGAATGCGATCTGAGACCCGTCAGGCGACCACGAGTAGTCGCCGACAGAGTCCGCGACTCTCGCCTGCTGGGTCCCGTCGGGGTTGATGGTCCATAGTCGAGGCCCTGCCGTTGCACCAGCGGCCGTGCAGCAAACCAGTTGATAGGCCAGCTTGCTGCCATCTGGCGACCAGGACAGCCCGTCAATCCGTGCAAACTCGTGAGTCTCTGTCGCAAATATTCGCTGGCTTGCTATGCCGTCCGCGGTGGCAATCCAGATCTCTGCTCTATTCGAATGGCTGTCTGAGTTCTCGTCGAACACATTCGCCGCGTAAGCGACCCGGCTCCCATCGGGCGACCACACCAGGCTATCAAGAGATGCGAAAGCACCAGGTGGCAGCTGGTGCTGGGCATCCGCGAGCAGGCGCAAGTCTCTACCGTCCTGGTTCATCGTCCAGATCGCCCCTCTGAGGATCGCTGCGATGCGATAGCAGCCTCCGGGCACAACTGCGGTATCGATCCCATACCGGCAGCGATACGCGTTCAACAGGGCCTCCTGAGAGGCAATCAGACTGTTGCGAACGACCAGGTCATGGTTAGTGGGATCGCCTTCAAACGGGATAGGCAGGACCGAGTCGGCAGCGGGATCGCCTTCAGAGCAGCCGCCCGGCACCACATGAGTATCAACCCCATACCGACAGCGGTATACGTTCAACAGGGCCTCCTGAGAGGCAATCAGGTCATCGCGGACCCTGATGTCCTGCACAGAGGTCTGGGCCTCCGACACCTCATGGGCAACCGACCCCGCAGCACCCAACAGCACCAGCCCAACCACTACCACAACAACCGCCAGGCGACGCCGACTCAAGATTTGCACGGTCAACGAGTATATGACTGAGCATCCCTCCTTTGGCCTGTCGCTTCGGTTAGAACGAAAGCACAAACAGGCCAAGCCGAAGTTCGGCCTTCTACGAACACTGCGTGTTTGTGCACCTGCGTTCTGCCTAGTTGTCACTCCTATCAAGATGATGGAGACCTGTCCTGCAATTCCGTTGACTATGAAACTTCCTATGTCAAACTTCAAACAGATGCCGCTGATCGACCGTGACGACACCGCCGGAGCAGTGGCGCGGCTGGAGTCGGAGCAAGAACTCGCTGCTGTGGCGTGGGCAATTGTCCGTAGTGGCGCTTTAGCCGATCTCGCTGCCACAGAGTCTGAAGTAGTCAACGCCGTTGCAGAGGTCCCTGTTTCGGACCCTGGCGACCTTGTGGCAGCCATTCAGCAGGGGGGCGACCCTTTGGGTGATGCGTTTGTGCGGTTGCGGTCTCCAAAGCAGAGGCGACCATTGGGGGCGGTGTACACGCCTCCGGGGATCGTGGAGGCGATGGTGGGCTGGATCGCAGGCAAAGAGCGGCCCGCTCGCGTCGTCGATCCTGGGGCAGGGTCGGGGCGTTTTTTGTTGCAAGCGGGACGGGTCTTTCCCGATGCTTCGCTGGTCGCTGTTGAGATGGATCCTTTGGCTGCTCTCTTGTGCCGGGCCAACCTGACCGCTGCAGGGTTTGGTGATCGGTCCACCGTGATGGTGGACGACTACCGAAGGGCCGATCTTGGCAGTTGCCATGGTGTGACCGCGTTTGTGGGCAATCCTCCCTACGTGCGCCACCACCAGATTGAGTCTCGCTGGAAGCAATGGCTAACGAGCACTGCGGCAAGCCGTGACTTGCCTGTTAGCGCACTTTCGGGGCTTCACATCCATTTTTTCTTGGCGACTCTTCTCGCGGCGCAGCCGGGAGACATCGGAGCTTTCATTACCTCTGCGGAATGGTTGGACGTAAATTACGGGAAGCTGCTGCGGGGGATGCTCACCGACGGGTTAGGTGGCGAGTCTGTCCATGTCCTTGCTCCGGAGGTATTGGCCTTTGAGGATGCGGCTACTACCGCGTCGGTGACCTGCTTTCAGATCGGTTCGGAGGCCCGCTCTGTCAAGATGCGCCGGGTCGCGAAGGCCAGGGACCTTGCCGATCTCTCCAAGGGACGTCGAGTGAGTAAACAGCGACTTATGCAGGAGAAGCGGTGGTCGCCGCTGTTAGCTCCGATCCCTCCCGTTCCAGAGGGATTTGTCGAGTTGGGCGAGCTATGCCGAGTACACAGGGGCGCGGTCACTGGGGCTAACGCCACCTGGATCACCACCGCCAACGATCCCCAGCTGCCACAAAGGATGCTGTTCCCATCGGTCACCAAGGCCCGGGAGCTCTTTGAAGCAGACGACGGCGTGCTGTCAAGCCTTCACAGCCTTCGGGCAGTCATCGACCTGCCCGCTGATCTCAGCGAACTCGACGATGACGAGCGGGAACTGGTGATGCGCTTCTTGCGATTCGCAGAGCGCAACGGCGCCCACTCCTCCTATGTCGCCCGCCACCGGAACCCCTGGTGGTCAGTGGGCCTGCGGTCTCCCGCGCCGATCCTGGCCACCTACATGGCACGACGCCCCCCGGCGTTCGTCCGCAACCTTGCCGGGGCGCGCCACGTCAACGTCGCGCACGGGATCTACCCCCGAGACCCATTGTCCGATGACGCTTTGGACACCCTGGCCGCTTCTCTGAGGTCCAGCGTTTCTGTGGCACAGGGACGCACCTACGCCGGCGGGCTCACAAAGTTTGAGCCTTCGGAGATGGAGCGCATTCCGGTTCCCAATCCCGCTCTGCTCGCTGAAATGTCGTCGTGAGCCTCACAGACCCGCCTCGCTGGACCAGCGGGGAATTCGACGAGCAACGAGAACTCGCCAGGCAGATCTTCCGCTCCCAACGGCTGAACGAGTCCCAGGGGGTCTATTCCGAGACCTTTGCACAGTGCCTCGAATACGTGAACGAGTTCCTTGACAAGACTGACGACCTCATGCGACTACAACCACGGCCGAGCGTTTCGTCAATCGACCCTGGACTCTTGGAGGTGCTCGGCAACCCCGAACTGTTGGAAGCCCTCCGCTACGTCGTCGGCCCTCCCATATCTGCGGATGATCTGGCCGAACTTGCCGACACTTCGCTTGCTGCTGGCGTGCTGCTTGATGACTCCAGCGCATCGGTCCGGGTGATGGGAACCATCGTCCAGGGCCTCGACCCCAAGCGATTCCCGTGGATCGGGCAGGGACGCGGTGCCGATGACAACGAAAGGACTGCCGCCGCAATAGCAACTGCGGCCCTCATGGCCACGCGGCGGGTGGAGACTGCCCGACGGATGCAGTCCAAGGAGCAAGAAGAGTTGGTCAAGGTCTCCTTGCGGGGAGCAGGCATGGTTGAGGTCGAACCCAGGACTGTCTCACCCGGGCTGCTGGATGCGCCGACACCAGGCGAGTTCTGCGGAGAAGCGCCGTTCGGGCAGCGCAAAGCAGATCTCATAGTCAGGCTTCACGACGGCCGGTGCATGCCCATTGAGTGCAAGGTGTCCAACTCGTCGACAAACTCCGTCAAACGACTAAACAATGACACCGCCGCGAAGGCCTCAGCCTGGATCGAGGAGTTCGGTAGCGGAGCCACCGTCCCCAGCGCCGTGTTGTCTGGCATCTTCAAGACCCGAAACCTCGAACAAGCCCAAGCTCAGCACCTCACCATCTTCTGGGCCCACAACCTCGAAGCCCTGGTGAGTTTCATCCACGCCACGAAACCAAACGCCTAAGCCGTGTTTACAAACTGAGTATGCGGCCATCCATTATGGCTCCTGCGCCATCGCTCGTTCTCGGGTAGCGCGGCGTTCAATCCATACTGAGCAACTCATGTCTGACCTGGTCCCAATCGAATACTGGGTCAGCTGGAAGTCAATCGAGTTGTCTGACTTCTATCTAATGTCAACTAATCCCAATGGCAACCAGCAAACTGGGCAAGGCGCAGCAGTAGAGAGCGGTTGAGGGCGGTTAGATGATGCTGGCGGCTCTGAGGGCTGCCAGGTCGGTGCTGGACAGGCTGAGCAGGCCCGAGAGCACTTCGTCGGTGTGCTCGCCCAATCGGGGGGCGCCCGCTGGAACCGGAAGCGGGTCGCCATCGAATCGGGGGTAGGGGGCCTGCTGGCGAACCGGGCCGATGACGGGATCGTCAACGGTGCAAACATCTCCGCGGGCCCGCACATGGTTGTCGGCCATTACATCCGATACGTCGTAGACGACGCCGACAGGCACGCCGTGGGCAAGGCAGCGCTCTTCGATGGCGTCCGTGTCGAGCCCCGACGCCCACTCGGCGACGGTCTGGTTGACAACCTCCCGGTTGCTGCGCCGCGCCTCTGGTGTGGTGAAGCGCTCGTCGGTCAGCAACTCTGGTCGGCCCATCGCCTCACAGAGGCCTTCGAACACTGACTGGCGCACGGCCACGATGCACACATGCCGGCCGTCGCGGCTCAAGAAGCTGTCGAGCGGCGCAGCGTTGTGCGACCGGTTGCCCGTGCGCTGGCGCACCGAGCCCAAACGGTCGTAGGCCGCGATCGTCCACTCCATGATCCGCAGCACCGATCCGTAAAGGTACGCGTCCACCACTCCACCGGTTCCGGAGCCCTTGGCGTCGCGCTCATAGAGCAGGCTGGTCACAGCCTGAGCCGCGAACACACCGGCCAGATAGTCGGAAACGGGTAGGCCCGGCCGCACCGGGGGTTGGTCGGCATGTCCGGTGAGGTGCGTCAGCCCGGCGAACGCGACGGCGTTGTGGTCGAAGCCGTTGTAGAGGGATTTGGGCCCCTGCTGGCCGTACAGGCTGATGCGGGCCGTGACCAGCCTCGGGTCGAGCTGGCTCGGGCCGATATTCCAGCGCTCCAATGTGCCGGGCCGGAAGTTCTCGCACACCACATCGGACACCGCGGCTAGGCACCGAAACAGATCCTGGCCCTCAGGGCTTCGAAGGTCGATGGTCACCGACTTGCGGCCCCGGCCCTCCACCGACCAATACAAGGAATAGGAGTTGCCGTCGTCATCAACGGTGAAGGGCCCGTTCAGACGGGTCTTGTCGCCGCGATCGGGGTCCTCGATCTTGATCACCTCCGCGCCCTGCTCGCCCAGGATCCCGGCGCAGAACGGGGCTGCCACACGAGTGCCCAAATCGAGCACCCTGATCCCGGCCAGAGGCTGTCTCACTGGGACTGCAATTCTCCGCGGCCGAGCAGGTCGGCCAGTTCGGGGATTTCGAGGCGGGAGAGGGCATTTGCGATCTCGGAGATGATGTCGGGATCGAGGGGGGCGAACGGGGGGCGGAGGGTGTGGCCGGGGAGGCCGGCACAGGCCATAACCGCTTTCAGGAAGCGCATGCTTCCGCCGGGCCAGCGGTTGGTGCTGAAAAAGCGCATTACTTGGGCATACGCGGCCTGCGAGGCGGCGAAATCGCCGGACGCATGGGCGGTCACCACCTGTCGGCAGGTTGCGGGAATGATGTTGCCGTCGCCCGACAAGAAGCCCTGGCCGCCGAGGGCGAGGATGGTGAGCGCCTGCATCGGGCCGCCCACATGCACGTCGCAGCGGCCATCCACGGTGTCGACGAGACGGGTCACATAGGTCATGTCGGTGTTGGTCACGTTCACCCCGATGAGCTTGTCGGGCGCATACTCCCCCACGAGGAGGTCGAGGACGTCGAGGTGCACCACATAGCCGCTGAAAATGTGGCTCGACAGCACGCAGGGGATGGGAGAGCCGTCGAGCACGGTGCGGAAGTACGCCTCCAGCTCGCCGGGCGTCGGCGTGTTGGCGTGGCCGCTGTCCACACAATAGATCTGCATCGCCTCAAGTCCGGCCGCCTCGGCCATGGCCACCAACTCGAGGTATTCGGCAGCCGTGTGCGACTCCACCCCCATGGCCCGGGCCGACACCCGGCCAGCGGCGGCGTCAGCGGCGATGCCGTACACAAGCTCGGTCTCCGCCGGGGTGAGCGCATACCCCTCACCGGGCGAGGAGCTGCCCACGTACAGGCCCATGCCCACTGAGGCGAGCCGGTCCACGTGATCCCGCCACGCGTCGCAATCGAGGCTGCCGTCGGACACGAACGGCGTGATCGTGCAGGTGAACGTGCTCAGCGGGCGGGCCATGGCCGGCCTAGAGGTCGGGGAACTTGTGGAGACGCCGGGCGTTTTCCACCAGCATGAGCGAACGCTCTTCAAGGGAGACCCCGGCCATCGCCGCCATCGTGGGCGACCACGCGTTGGGATAGTTAGAGCTGCCGTGGGGGTAGTCGCTCGACCACAGCATCTTGTCGACGCCGATGTGGTGGCGGTTGTCGATCCCGTAGGTGTCGGTGACCCAGGTGAAGTGGACGTGCTGCTCGATGTATTCACTGGGGAGTTTCTCCAGGTCAAACCGGAAGCGGTAGCGGTAATAGCCGTCGTCGAGCTGCTCTTTGAAGTACGGCACCCAACCGCAGTCCACCTCGGCGAACACCAGGCCCAGGTTGGGAAACCGGTCGAAAATCCCCGAGAAGATCAGCTCGATCAAATGCGTCGAAGCGCCCAGGAAGCGGGTGGCGGCCGGCAGGGCGAGCAGGTTCTTCTGAGCCGGCATCGTGTTCTGGAGCGACACGTGGATGGCGAGCGTTATGTCGCGTTCTTCCAACGACGCCCACACCGGATCGTCGCCGGGGTCGGGCGAAAGCGAACCGTGGGGGAAGGCACTTATCAAAAAGCCGCCGGTGCTGGCCCGACTGCCGACGCGGTCGATCTCGGCCAGCGCCATCTCGACGCCGCGGTTGGGCAGCAGGGGCAGGGCGCGGAACCGGAGGAGGTCGTAGGAGGCGTACTCGTCGATCCAGTCGTTGTAGGCCTGAACCAGTGCGAGATGGAAGTCAGGCTCTTCGTTGGCGGCCACCGACTGATAGATCCGGGGGGATGGGTAGAGCACCTCGGCGTCCACACCGGCAACCTCGATCTCCCGCACCCGGGCAGCGGGGTCCCACCCGCCAGAGCGGATCTCGTCGAAGCGGACCCAGTTCTGGCGCAACCTGGGATTCTGGCCTGCACAGGCGTTGAGCCCGATGGGCATCGGGCCGTCGACACCCTCGATCACCCAGGCGTCGCCCTCCTCGAAGCGCTCCACTCGGGGCACCCGGTCGCGGAACTTGGCCGGAACCCGTGAGGTCCACAGGTCGGCGGGCTCGTTGATGTGGCTGTCGGCCGAGATGAGGTGGTACGCCCGCAACGGGCTCGTCGACGACGTCTGAGCCTCCTGCTCCTCGGTGATCAGGGTCATACTGCCTCCCATCGCGGGATTGCCACCCTGCACTGGGGCAAGGCCCGCAGCCTCAAACTCTATCGCCGCTCATCGTGATGACTCCCCGGATGTTGCGACCCGCCACGAGATCGGAGAAGCCGGTGTTGATCTCATGGAGGCGGTAGTGCTGGGTGATGAGCTTTTCGAGCGGCAGCCTCCCGGCCAGATACAGGTCGATCCACCGAACCACGTCTCGGGCCGGGTCGGGACCGCCGAATGTCGTCCCAACAATCCCCCTTTGGGCCAACAGCAGGTTCGGTGAAACGGGGATCGACTCCATGTCATGCGATGTGCCGCCGACTTGCACGATCATCCCGTCCGCGGCGAGGGAGGCTATCGCTGTCTCGTAGTGCTCGGGGCGGACCCGGTCCGGAGCAAGGAGGACGGCGTCCACCCCCCAGCCGCCGGTGAGCTCATCCACCGCTTCGGCAACGTCGACGGCACTGGCATCCACCACGTCGGTTGCCCCAAATTCAGGGGCGAGGGCGAGCTTTTCGGCATTCACATCGACAGCCACGATTCGCTCCGCGCCAGCCAGAGTCGCACCCATAACCGCCGCCGCTCCCACTCCGCCGACGCCGAGCACCATGACCGCGTCGCCGGGCCGCACGTCAGCCACGTTCACCGCCGCGCCGACACCAGTCGATACCCCGCAGGACACAAGGGCGGCAACCGCCGGCTCCACCCCTTCGGGGATCTTCACCAGGTGGCGCTCCGGTGTGACTGTGTGGCGGGCAAAGCTCCCGAGCCCCAGATGGGTTCCCACCGCCGCGCCCGACTCGTCGAACATGCGATAAGTGCCGTCGCGCAGCCGCCCCGAGCCGTCCAGCCGGTGGGGCAGAAGGTCTTGAGGCCGCGTAGGCAATACCGACAGGTTCCGCACGGTCCTTTGAATATCTGGACGACGCTGTCGCCCACCTCCAGCGACTGCACGCCCGGCCCCACCTCCACCACGACACCGGCGCCCTCGTGGCCGCAGACGGCGGGCGGCTCCACTGGATACGTTCCTTCAATCACATAGCGGTCCGAACCGCATATCCCGGCGGCGCTCATCTCCAAGATCACCTCTCCGTGAGCGGGAGGGTGAATCTGAATCGTCTCTATCGACAGCGGCTCTCCGACCGCCCGCAAAACCGCTGCCTCTGTGGTAATCGCCATCTCCACAAACTAGGCGGTTAGGGGTTCAGCTGGTGATGGAGCCGCCGGCGAGGGGGATGGTTTGGGCGGTCATCCAGGACGCTTCCTCAGAGGCGAGGTAGGCGCATAGGGCAGCGACGTCTTCGGGAGTGCCCAGCCGCCGGGTGGGGATGGCCCTGGCCAGGTTGTCGGTGACACCGGTGTCGCCGGTGTTGGACATCAGGCCGAGGGCGATGGAGTTCACCGTGACTCCTGTCTGGGCGACCTCAAGCGCCACGGAGCGGAGCAGACCGGCCGCGCCGCCCTTGCCTGCTGAGTAGGCAGCAACGCCGATGTTCACGCCGACAGTCCCGGCCCCGGAGACGACGGCGATGACCCGGCCCCATCCCCTCTTGATCATCCCGGGCAGCACCGCGTGGGTGCAGTTCAAGACGCCGCCGAGGTTGACGGCGAGAGGTCCGATCCACTCGTCAGGCACAGTCTCCGCAAAGGGTTTGACCTGCATGGTCTCCACCCCGGCGTTGCCAGCGTTATTGACCAAGATGTCGATGGACCGGTCGTCAATCGCCGCCCGCACCGCTTCGCCATCGGTGACGTCGAACGGCAGCGCCTCGGCCGAGTGGCCTGCTTCCACTATGGCGTCCGCCACTTCCCCGGCGCGGTCGGCAACGATGTCGTTGACCAACACGTGGGCCCCTTGAGACGCCAGCGTGTGGGCTACGCCTGCGCCGACATTCTGCCCTGCGCCGGTGACCAGCGCGGTTTTGCCGTCAAGATTGAACATGGATGTCGCTCCCTTTCTTCCCAGTTATCTGGGGACGTCCTGCCAGGCTATGTCGTGGTAGGGGTCGGGCTCGCGGGGTAACCCGAGCACCTTCTCGCCGATCACATTCTTGTTGACCTCTGTGGTTCCCCCCTCGATGGTGTTGGCCCGGCTTCGCAGCATGCCCTTTGCCACATAGGGCATGTGAGCGGCCCAAGCTTCGATGGAGTCTCGCCCCTCGGACGGCTCGCCGGGTATCCAGGCCACCGATCCCATACCCGCCAGATCCGCAGCCGCCAGTTGGAGTGCCTGGTTGAGCTGGCTTTGCTGCACCTTGCCGATGGACGCCGCCGGTCCCGGGGTGCCTCCGGCCTTGACCGTGGCCCGAACCCGTTCGTTGGTCCAGGCCCGAATCTTCTCCTCGGAATAGAGCCGCATGAGCCGGTCGCGCTCCACCGGGCCGACGCCAGCCTGACGAGCCTGGTTGAGGAGGCTGTCGACTCCCCCGCCGCCTATGCGGTCGACGCCGCCCGAGCCGGCCCCGGCCACCATCTGGCGCTCGCCGGCCAGGGTGGCCCCGGCCACCCGCCACCCTTCGCCCGCAGTGCCCACCCGGTGTAAGTCGGGAACCCGCACCTCCTCCAGCCACACCTCGTTGAAGTCGATCTCACCCCCGATGTGGCGCAAGGGGCGCACCTCGACTCCCGGCGACGACAAATCCACCAGGAAGTAGGTGATACCCCGGCGCTTGGCGACGGTGGGATCGGTGCGGGCCAGGCAGATGGCGAACTCCGACTCGTGGGCCCAGGTGCTCCACACCTTCTGTCCAGTGAGAATCCACTCGTCTCCGTCTGGTTCAGCCCGCATGGCCAGCGACGCCAGATCGGAGCCCGCGCCGGGCTCGCTGAACATCTGGCACCACCGCTCCTGGTTGGCCACCATGGGGGGAAGAAAGCGCAGGCGCTGCTCCTCGGTGCCGTGGGCGAACAGCGCTGGAGCGGTGTTGTGCAATCCCAGCGGGTTCAGCCGACCCAGGTTGAGCGGGGCTATCACGGTTTCGGCCACCCGGGCCTTGGCCAGCGGCAAGTCGAGGCCCCCGTACGCGACTGGCCAGGTGGCCACCGCCAGCCCGGATGCGGCAAAGGTGGGATACCAGGCCTCGTAGTCCTTTCTCGGCCTCACCTCCCGGATGGCCCGCCGCCCAAGAGGAGCAGCGTCGCGCCACGCCTGGGGGACGTGCTCGGCCACCCACTCCGTGACCGCGGCCCTGATCTCATCGTCACTGCTCGACGCGTCAATCGACAGCCGCTCGGAGCTCATTCCGCCGACATCGCCTCGAACCGCTCGACGAGCGCATCCAGCGCATCGGCCGCGGTGGTGGCCCCTCCCGGCGGGGTGGGCAACCTCACCGGGCCGTGCTCCCGGCTCGGCAGCAGGATGGTGGCGTGTCCGGGGCAGGTGATCTCGCCCCGCTGGTTCTCGCCGTAGATGTCGAGGTCGACGGCGGGGGCGCCTTCCTCGTTGCGGTACTTGCGGGTTACCGTGCCCCGCATCCAGTGGGTGTCGCCCACATAGTTGAACCGGCGGAACTCCACATCGAGGGCGGACAGCCAGGCATCGTCGCCCATCCAGTCGGTACACAGATGCACCAGCCAGGTCTCGCGCATCCGGCCGTAGTCGTAGATGGCCGGGTTGCCCGCCCGCCGGGCCCACTCGGGATCCCAGTGGACCCGCTGTTGGACGTCGGGAATGTTCAGGTCGTCCGGGCGGAAGAACCCCGGCACCCGCTGGCGCTGCTGCACACCCAGCCGCAGTGCCTTTACCCCATACAGGCCCATGCCCATGCCGGTGTGCCACACCACCATGTCGGTAACCCGCATCGGCCCCTTGACCAGCGGCGGCAGCTCGTCACCCACCTCGGTGTCCTCCCACCAGCGGGGTTCAGCGCCCCGGCGGCGCTCGGACTCAGTGCTCACCGCCTCGGTGATCTCGGCGATCTGCTCATCGGTGTAGGGCTCGATCTCGATGTCGCTGTACTTGCCTCTGCCCTCGTCAGCCTTGCGCTCTACCGCCCGGCGGTCGGTTCGGATCATCAGCCGGTACTGGGCCGACAGCACCGCGCCCTCAGTGGCGAACACCTCCCCCGTCCACTCGTGCACGGTGCGGGTCGCAAATTCGCTCTTCTTGTCGTGCACGCCCACCAGGGCATTCCGCCGGGTGACCCGCATCCCCGGGCGCAGCGGCGCCCACCACTCCCGATAGCTGCCCGAGTAGTAGGCGTGGGCGCCCTTTAGCGGATCCCCCTTGAGCAGGGCCTTGGTGTCGGGGTCGAGCTTCTCAACCTCGTTCTCCCCGATGAGCGTGTCGCCCCCGTTCATGTTGGGCGACGAGATCGGCCCTCCCCACACGGTGCTCGCCCCGTAGTCGGGATCGCACCACAGCGGGTTGTCGTCACCGTAAGCCTCCGCCACCTGGCGAAACGCGTCGGTGTTGGGCTCGCGATACCAAGGAGGCTGAGGATGCGGCTGAGCAATCCCGATCCGAGCCCGCAACCGAGCAATAGCCTCGTCGGTTATCGCACCCCCGTCCGACACGCATCGGACTGTACCCGACGCCTTAGAGCGACTCTCAGCGGGTGGAGATGTACTACAAGCGTGCTACGATATAGCCGGTGAGTGCCACAACCACGGTCCGTCTCAGCGATGAAGAGCGAGAGCTGCTCGCTGAGCTAGCCGATGTGTACGGTGGCCAATCGGGTGCCATCCGCCAAGGCATCCAACTGCTTGCCCAACAGAATCGCCGCCAACAGGCTCTTCGCGAGTTTTTGGACGATTGGGCCCAGGAATCAGGCACGCCGGACCCTGAAGAGGTCGCGGCGATGCGCCACCGCTACTTCAATCAGTGATCCTCGACGCGGGCCTACTCGTTGCCATCGACCGAGGTGAGCGCGCCGCTCAGTCATTCCTATCCGCTTCTCTCGAATCGGGAGCGGTATTGCACACCACCGCTCCTGTTGTCGCTCAGGTATGGCGCGACGGAAGCCAGCAGGCCAGGCTCGCCAAGTTCCTCGACACCATAGAGGTGCACAATTTCACCCTTGCCGATGCCCACGTCGTTGGGGGGCTGCTCCGCCGATCCCACACCTCTGACGTCGTCGACGCCCACCTCGTTGCACTCGCCCTCCGACTCCCCGACAGCATCATCACCGCTGACACCCCCGACTTGATGGTCCTAACGTCCCATCTCGGCCCGCAAGCACCCCGCGTACTCCACTGGCAGTAGGCACCGTCATAGACCGTATCCTGACCCCGAAGAGGTGGACAGATACGGTGAGACGCCGAGTGGAGAAAGGTCAAACCATGACTAATGAGGCTGCGGCACGAGATCGGTTGATGACCGGGGAGGCGTGGAACGACTTCTGCGACACGATGCGAGCCGCCGGCCAGGTGGTGGTCGAACGCACTCCCGACGCCAACGAGCAAGACCGGGTGGAGGGGTTCCGCTACCTGACCCGCATGTCGCTGATGGCCTATATGCGCTGCATAGAGAACCTCCCCCCAATGGAGAAGAGGGCGATTTGGATCATCCCGCCGCCCATGAAGGGCGGCCAGGGGGTCCAGTCGCCCGACCAGGACCATGTGGTGCAGCCCATCGACGCCACCAAGCGGTACCGAGTCACCGGCCAACGGGGCTCCGCCCCCTACGTCCACATGTCGGCGTGGACCCCGAAGGTGCCCGACTGGGTCGGGGTGGAATCAGTGGGCGACCGGGCCGTCGCGGTGCTGGAGGAGTTCAATCCGAGCTGGTCGCAGACTCCCTTCACCGCCCTGCTCGACGAATTCACCGACGGCGCCGGGAATGTGGACTTCGTGCTATCGGTGGACGATCCCGGGGTCGACAACTGGATGCCGGTCGCCCCACAGACCCGAGAGCTGATGATGCGAATCGTCTACGACGACCGCGACGCCCAGTCGGCGCCTCGGCTGATGATCGAGCCACTCGAGCCCACCCCGGTGATTGACACGCCGGACGCGGCCGAGATGTCGAAGCGGCTGGCCCTCGCGGCTCAGATGGTGCTGTCGGTGCAGTCCGACTACGCCGACTGGACCGACACGCTGCTCAAGGAAGAGAACCAGCTACAGCTCACCACCGAGCACTATCTCCGGGTGGGCGGCTCCCCCGACGACCGCCACTTCGAGTTCGGCTACTGGCGCATTGGCGAGGGGGAGGCACTGTTGGTGGAGTTCAAGCCCCCGGTTTGCCGCCATTGGAACTTCCAGCTGTGCAATCACTGGATGGAGAACCTGGCCAACTATTTCACCGGCCAGGGCTACGCATCGTCTCAAGATGTCGAGGCCGACGCTGATGGAGTGGTGCGGCTGGTAGTGGCGGCCGAGAAGCCGGCAACGGGTGTCTGGGTCGATTCTGCGGGCCGCGACCACGGAGTGATGGGGTTGCGTTTCGTGGAGCACGAGTCGGTCCCCGTGATCACCACGAAGCTGGTGCGCTTTTCCGATCTGGGCTGACGCGGAAGCGGCGGCTGATCAGTAGTCGAACACCGAGGGCAGCGCGTCCATAGGGCGGGCCTCGGGGTAGTGCTCGGCGATCATGGCCGCGTGGTCGGGGTCATCGTCGATGCGGTTGGGATCGAAGCGAGCGTCAATCCCCCGCTCCTCCAAGTCGGCGTTGAAGCGGGCCGCGATGTCGTCGCGGCTCAGGGGATTGGAGGCCAGCCGGTTCTTGTGGTCGGCGTCGATGTACACATCGGCCTTCCACAGCACGCTGATCCGGACATCGGCCAGCGGCGTGCGGTACACCTCTTCGCCGTGGTCGGTGACAACCCAGTCGCCATCGGGGCTGCCCGCCGGGGCAAACTCCGCCATCGGGGTGACCATAGGCGTGCCGATATCGAATGGGCCGATGGCGTTGACCTGGTGGAACATTCCGTGGTTGTCGCCCATGAGCGCGGTGTTGGCCATATTGCCCACATGCTCTTCGGGCGGCTGGTCGGGACCGTAGGGCCAGTAGCGGATCCCGCCACCGTCCACATCATTGAGCCACCAAATGGCCGTAGCCTGCGGGAACGACAGGTCGTCGAACAGACCCGACCACAGCATGGCCCGCAACAGCCACATGGGCGTGTTAGTGCGGTCGCGTCCGGCGAAGCGGGGGTTGTCGGTGTGGGCCGGCCCTGCTTGCGGAATGGCCATCATCTGGTTCACGTAAACGCTGTGGGGCTCCACGATCTCGGCGCTGTAGAACGCCTTGGCCGAGTCGATATAGGCCGGATTGTCCAAGAACACTTCCGACCCCGGCACGGCGATGGTCTCGTTCACCCAGTCGTCCCGGAACCACAGCGGACGGGTGCGGGCGTGGGGATCAGCCCCGGGGTTGTACCAACCCCCCAACGGCGCATACGGCGCCTCTTGGGCCAGCAGCTTGATCGCAGCCCCGACATCGTCGAGCACATCAGTAAGCAGAATCGGCGGGTCGGAAACGTGCATCCCCCTCGACGGTACCAGAGGCCATCACCATCCATGTCCCCGTGGCCCTAGGTTAATGTCCCATGGGAACGGGGGATCCCTGTCCAGATGCCAGCACCCTGAGCGATCAGATCCTGGCCGCGGAGGCTGAGCGCCAGGCGGAACTGGCCGCAGAACCGGTGATCCTCGACGACGATCAGCTTCCCGGCGTCGGCGCCCAGGAAGTCTCGCTGAAAGAGGCCATCTCGATTGGTGGGGTGTCCACCATCGTCCTGCTGGGAGCCCTCGACGCCACCGACGCCCTTGGAATCAGCGCCTTGGGACTCCTCGGCCCTGACATCCAAGAGTCGCTGGGGGTCAGCGACGCCGTGCTGGGCACCATCACCGCGGGGGGCAACGTGTTCATCGTGGCCGGCGGCCTGTTGCTGTCCCGGATCGCCGACAACGGCAACCGGGCCAGATTGGTGGCTTTGGCCACCATCTTCTGGTCGGCCATGACCTTGTTGCTCGGTTTCGTACAGACCGCGTTCTGGTTCTTCATCGTCAATTGCGCCATCGCGTTCGGCCGATCGCAGACCCATTCGGTGCAGGGCGCCATCATGGCCGACAGCTATCCCGTCGAGGCCCGGGCCCGGGTGTATGCCGCCAAGGATGTGGCCGGAAGATCGGGTGCATTCATCGCGCCGCTGGCCGTCGGCGGGCTGGTCTCGTTGATAGGCGGGGACGACGCCTGGCGCTGGGGGTTCATCGCCGCTTCGGTCCCCACTCTGATCGTCGGCGTGGCCATCTTGTTCCTCACCGACCCGCCGCGGGGCCAGTTCGAACAGCGCTCCGCCATCGGCGAGACGCTCACCGACTTAAGGCCGGGACCCATATCGCTCGGCGCCGCCTTCCAGCGGCTATTCAAGGTGCGAACGATGAAATGGGCGTTGATGGCCGCAGTGGCCCTTGGCTTCAGCCTGATATCCGACGGCCTCTTCCTCAATCTCTACCTCGACGAGCGCTTCGAACTCGGCCCGTTCGAGCGGGCCCTGGCCAACAGCACCCCCGGCGTGATCGCCCTGTTCATGATCCCCTTCGTGGCCAAGTGGTACGACGGCTTCTACCGCCGCACCCCTCCGCAGGCAATGGCCTTGCTGGGGTCGCTGTTCTTCCCGATGGCGTTCTTCGCCGTGCTCCAACTGCTGATGCCATCACCGGCCACATTCGCGGTGATGACCGGGCTCAAGGCGCTGTTTGCCGCCCCGGCCCTGTCGCTTTTGGGGCCGACTCTGGCCCACATCAACCCCTACCGCATGCGGGCGCTGGGCTCGGCCATCGGGATGTCGCTGGTTTTCGGGGTCGGCGGTCTCGGCGGGGCCATCGTGATGGGCCTCATCTCCGATGCCACATCACCCCGCACCGCCCTGTTGGCCGTTGTTCCCGGTGCCATGATCGTGGGTGGCTTGTTGACCATCAACGGCGCCCGGCACATTCGGGCCGACCTCACCTTGGTGGTAGAGGAGATTCGGGAGGAGAAGGCCGAGCAAGACCGGATGAGGGCTGACCCCAGCGACATTCCGGTGCTTCAGCTCCACAACATCGACTTCTCCTACGGCCCGGTGCAGGTTCTGTTCGACGTGAACCTCGAGGTGGCCCGGGGTGAGACCCTGGCGTTGCTCGGCACCAACGGAGCGGGCAAATCCACAGCTCTGCGGGTGGCCGCCGGTTTGGGCATCCCCTCCCGGGGCGTCGTGCGACTCAACGGTCGCAACATGACATTGGCGTCGCCCGAACAACGGGTGAGGGAGGGCATCTTCTTGCTGCCCGGCGGTCAAGGGGTGTTTCCCCACCTCACCGTCCTTGAGAACCTCGAGACTTCGGCGGCGATCATCCGCCGCGACGCCGGATCCAAGCCCGACATCGCCGGGCGGCTAGATCGGGCATTTGAGCTGTTCCCGGTGCTCGGGGAGCGGCCCAAGGCTCTGGCTCACGACCTCAGCGGCGGGCAGAAGCAGATGCTGGCGCTGGCCCGGGTGATCATGCACGACCCGGAGGTGCTCATCATCGACGAGCTCTCTCTCGGCCTCGCTCCCGTCGTAGTCCAAGACCTCCTGACCGTGGTCGAACGTCTGCGCGACGCCGGTCAGACGATGATCATCGTGGAGCAGTCGCTCAATGTCGCGCTGACATTGGCCGATCGTGCGGTGTTCATGGAGAAGGGCCATGTGCGGTTCACCGGGTCGGCCCAGAGCCTCCTGGAGCGCGACGACTTGGCCCGCGCCGTGTTCCTGGGCCGCGACGCGGCCACCGGCCCTCAGACTGATCTGGACGAGAGCTGATGCTGGCCTTCACCCTCACCAGCCAGATCGTCTATCTGGGAGTGATCGACGGCCTGCTCATAGGCTTGCTGGCCCTCGGCGTCGTGCTGATCTACCGGGCCAGCGGGGTCATCAACTTCGCGGTGGGATCGCTCGGTGTGCTGTCAGCCAGCCTGCTGGCCCTGTTGGTGCTCACCTACGACTGGCCGTTCTGGCCCGCGGCCATAATTTCGGTGGTGGCGGGCGGCCTGATCGCCGCCGCGCTGGAGCTCACCGTGATCACCCGGTTGTTCCGCGCCCCGAGGGTCATTCTCCTGGTGGCCACCATCGGGATCGCCCAGCTCTGCGAACTGCTCCAGGTTGCACTGCCCGAAATCGAAGTGTCGATGGCAAACCGATACCCGGTGGCGCTTTCCGGCCAGTGGGAGATTCTCGGGCTCCGAGTGCGAGGCGTCGAGCTGATCGTGATCATCGCGGTTCCCGTTCTCACCGCGGCCCTCACCTACTACCTCCAGCGCACTGCACAAGGGCGGGCAGTTCGGGCCGCGGCCTCCAACCCCGACCTGGCCCGACTCACCGCCATCAGCCCCAAGATCATCTCGACCATCACATGGATCATTGCGGGACTCTTGGCCGCAGTAGCACTGATCCTGGTGGCGGGGATCAACGGCCAGCCCAGTGGATTTCGGTCACTGGGGCCGGCCACCCTGGTCCAGGTTCTGGCCGCGGCCCTGATCGGGCGGCTTCGCAACTTTCCAGTGGCGATGATTGCCGGAGTGGCCCTGGGGCTGCTCCGATCGCTGTTGGTATTCAACTGGCCGACCACCGCGGGGCTCTACGACGGATCACTCTTCCTGATCGTCATCGCCACCACGCTGGTGGCCAGCCGGCGGCTCTCCGGAAGCGACGAGTCGTTCTCGTTCGTGCCCACCACCCGCCCGCTTCCCCACGCGGTGGCCCGCCTCTGGTGGGTCCGCCACTCCTCACGCATCGGCATTGGCCTTCTCATTGCGGGCGCGGCGATCCTCCCCATCCTGATAACCCAGGCATCGCGCCAACTCCTGTACAGCGAAGTGCTGCTATTTGCCCTGATCGGAATCTCGTTGGTGGTGCTCTCCGGGTGGACCGGTCAGATCTCGCTGGGGCAGGCCGCACTGGCCGGCATCGGCGGTCTGACCACCGCGGCACTGGTCGCCGGGCGCGATATCGGGATCGGCCTGGGCGGGGCATCGTTCACTCTGGCCCTACCCGACATCCACTTCCTGTTGGCCTTGCTGGTGGGCGCAGCGGTTACTGGTGCCGTCGCAGTGGTCATCGGGTTGGGCGCCTTGCGGATTCGGGGCTTCCACCTTGCTATCGCCACCTTGGCGTTGGCCTTGTTGGGGCAGCAGTTTCTCTGGCGGCGACCATTTTTCTCAGGCGATTCCTACACCGTTTCACTCCCCCGAGCCACGGGACCTGTCGACCTGACCGAACAGCGCAGCTACTACTTCTTCTCGGTAATCGCCCTGGTGGTGGTGATTGTTCTGGTGGCCAGAATGCGAGCCACCGGGGTTGGGCGTCGATGGCTGGCGGTGCGAGACAACAGTACTGCCGCGTCGGCGTACACGATCTCGCCCTCCAGGGCGGGAATCCAGGCCTTTGTGGTGTCTGGGGTGATCGCCGGGCTCGGCGGTGGACTGTTGGCCGGTCTGTACGTCTCCGTGGGACTGACCGAGCGATTCCAGCTTCAAGACTCCATAGAGATTGTCGCCATCGCGGTGATCGGCGGCGCCGGAACCGTGGTAGGACCGATCCTCGGCGCCCTGTGGATCGTGGGCCTTCCTGCCGTGTGGCCCGCCAACAACTTGGTGCCGCTCTTGACATCCTCCATCGGGCTACTGGTTCTCCTGATGTACTTCCCGGGCGGATTCGCCCAAGTGGTGCTCACCGGACGCGACCGCTTCCTAGGCTGGTACGCGGCCCGGCTTCCCGAACCCGAGCCGCCGCCCAAACGCGAGGTGGCCAGCGTCGTGTCCCGATCTGACGCAGTTGCCGTCACCGGGCCGGTGCTGGTTGCCGAAGAGGTGACGGTGGCATTCGGAGGCCTGACCGCAGTCGACGACGCCTCGATCCGAGTCCATTCCGGAGAGGTGGTGGGCCTTATCGGTACCAACGGGGCGGGCAAGACCACCCTGATGAACGCCATCAGCGGATTCGTCCCGTGCTCCGGTCGAATCGAGCTTGAAGGCCGCGCCATCGAGAAGATGGCCGCCGACCGGCGAGCTGCGCTTGGTTTGGGCCGGGCGTTTCAGCAGTCGCGGCTGTTTCCCGATCTGACCGTGCTCGAGACCCTGGCAGTGGCGGCCGAATCGCGCCAGCGAACCTCATTCACCACCGCAGTGGCGCATCTTCCCAACGGTTATCGCCGCGACCGGGCCCAGCGAGCCCACGCCCACGACATCGCCGACTTCCTCGGCCTCGGCCCCTACGCCGACAAGTTCACCTCCGAGCTCTCCACCGGCACCCGTCGTATCGTCGAACTTGGCTGCCTCCTGGCTCTGGAGGCCCGAGTGCTGTGCCTAGACGAGCCGACTGGAGGGGTGGCCCAGCGCGAGGTCGAGGCGTTCGCCCCCTTGCTGTTGTCGATCAAAGACCAACTGGGCGCTGCTCTGCTGGTGATCGAGCACGACATGCCCATGATCATGCAGATCAGCGACCGGATCTACTGTCTGGAAGCCGGCCGCGTGATCGCGGTGGGCTCGCCGGCTGAGGTTCGCACCGATCCCGCAGTTATCGCGTCCTACCTCGGAACCGACGAGCGGGCCATCCGCCGGTCGGGGGCAACCACCTCAGACGAGGAAGCTCGTTTCGCCGCGCCAACTACTGTTCTCAATGAGGGGGAATCATGAAAATGCTGCTCACATTCTTGGCAGTTTTCGGCCTGCTCGCTGCGGCCTGTGCCGGGGGCGACTCCGGCAATGAGGCCGGCAATGCAAATGGCACCGAAACCGACGCGCCACCCCCGACCCAAGGTGCCGAGGCCCCCGCGACCGAAGACACTGGCGCAACCGAAGATGCTGGTATCAGCGATGGCGACGACGCACCGGAACCCACGGGAGGCGGCGCAGAGGACGAAGCCACCGAAGACGCTGCCAGCCCAGAGCCCTCGGACGATGCTGTAGCGAGCGAGGAAGTAGGCGCCATGTCAGACCCCATCTTCCAGCCGACGTGCCAGGGAGAAGGCGAGCTCAGCGCCACCGCCACCGGCGTCACCGCGGAAACCATCAAGGTCGGTGCCCCCCAGATCGACTACGAGGAGCTAAGCAATCTGGGGCTGGTTCAGCTCGACCGAGGAGACAACGAGGTGATCCTCCAGGCCCTGGCCCAGGAGGTGAACGACAACGGGGGGATCTGCGGTCGCATGGTGGAGACGGTGACCTACAAGTTCCTTCCCTTCGGTACCGACACCTCGCTGGCCGGCTGCGTTTACTTCACCGAGGACGAGCAGGTGTTTGCGGTTTTGGGACCTTTCACCCGGGTGCCGGCTGGAAACATCTGCGTGACCGAAACCCATAGCACTGCACTCCTCGGCGCCCCGTTCAACGCTGAAGACCGGGCCAGGGCCAATGCTCCCTGGGTACACCTGGAAATCGCCACCGACCGGGTGCTGGAGGTGTTTGTGGCCGCATTGGACAAGGCTGGCCTGCTCGCCGATCTCGGAAATGTGGCCGTGCACTCCGGTGCCGGACGCCAGGAATTGGTGGACAACGTGCTCGTCCCCGCGCTTGAGGCCGCCGGGGTGGAAATCGCCGAGCGGACGGTGATCGATGTGCCGTCCGGCGACACCCAAGCCGGAGCGGCGGTGTGGCGGACCTTCGCGGAGATCTACCGGAACGCCGACATCAATACCGTCTTCATCGATGGCGACAACGTCTTCGGGGTGGAACAGCTCATCCAGAACGGCCTCGACGTCAAGCTGTTCAATGCGGAATTCTCCACCTTCTCCTATGGGCTGGGGGGCTCAAGCGACCCCGGCTATTTCGAGGCTTACACACTCGGCTCGCCATACGCTGGCGACGACACCAACCAGCGGACGGACGACTGCATAGACGCCTTCGAGCGCCAATCGGGAATCGAGGTGATCCCCACCGAGCAGTTGCCGGAAGACGAAACCGACTGGTTTACCCCGGTACGCGGTTACTGCCGCGTGTTCGACCTCTTCGTACAACTGGCTGCCGCAGCCGGCCCGAACCTGACCAACGAGACCCTTCAGGCGGCTATCGACGGTTTCGGACCCATTGAGCTGCCCAATGAGGCGTTCGCTTCGCTGGGTGTCGGGAAATATGACGCCCGAGATGGCGTTGTTCTCATGAAGTGGGACCCAGAGGCCGGAGAAGACAACGCTGGCGACTTCGTCGTCATCTCCGACTTGATCGACACCGCGGGCTGACGGGCGGCCAATCCAAATACCCGGCCCATGGCCTCCGGGCCTGGCTTGGTCGAGGCTTGGCTCGGTTGGGTTCTGCCCCAACTGCGGTCACGCGTCGGCCATCATCCCAACCGACCCCAAGGTAAACGCCGGGGAGTAGCTGTCGGTCGGATAATCCTCGGCCCCTATGGGCCGGGCGACTTCTTCGACCCTTGGGCCGACCTCTGAGGCCAGCGGCGCCAGCGCATCGAGGTCGAATCCGTAGAGGTCGGCGGCGTTGGTGGACACCATCTGGGCCACATCGGCGGGGTCGCGCCCCGCGAAGGCCACTCGCAAAGCCTTCATTGTGTGAGGCCACGTGCCCTCGTTGTGGGGATAGTCGTTTCCCCACATGATGTGGTGGACCGCGTCATCGCCCAACGACTCGATCTCACCGGCGCTGGGGAAGCTGGCACCAAATCGCACTTGGTCCCGGAAGGTCTGCCGTGGGGTCCGCGCCAGATGGTCGGCGCCCGCGGCGTCGTGGTTGAGCTTCACCTGCTTGGCAAACCAGCCGATCATGGGGAGGTCAGACTTGATCCAGCTCACCCCCTGCTCAGTGAGCACCAACTTGAGGTCGGGGTAGCGGTCGAAGATGCCGCCGAGCAAGAACTGGGTAAGCGACCGCTTGGTCCAAAATGCGTACTCGGACAGCTCGATGGCGGCCCGGCCGGAACCGGGGGCGTACACAGGTTTGTTTCCGCCGTGGGTGGTGATCGGATATCCCACTTCGGCCGCGGCGGCCCACACTGGCTCCCAATGCTCCTCGTAGAACTGGGGAAAGGTGCCATCGGGGGGCGCAACCCGCACCAGCACACCCGCGGTCATCACGCCGTTCTTCGCCATGGCCCGGATTTCGTCGGCCACCTTCCCGGGCAAGAAAGGGCTGGTCTGTATCAGCCCGCGAAGTCGAGCTGAGTCACTGGCACAATGGTCGGCCATCCAGCGGTTGTGAGCCTTGAAGCCCTCCCATTGGAGCTCGATCTCCCGGCGATCGTGTCCCCGCTCGAACACGTTGAACGCGAACGGTGTGTCGGTGTTGGGCAAGATGACTCCGGCTACCACGCCATCGGCAAACTGCTCGGCTCGGCGCTGTTTGTTGTCGAAGTTGTTCGGGTCGGTCTGGTCGCCATCGGACAACCACGCCGCGGCCCATGCGTCGAACTCGTCGTGCAGCGACGCTGGCAGATACGGCCGGTAGTCGACGAGCCGGCCCCCGCCATGGGTATCGGAGCTAACCACGATGTACCGCCCATTGTCGGTTATGCCGCGAATTGAAGACATGTTGCTCATCGCTCTTCCCCCTTAGAGCCCGAGGTTAGTTTCACGTTGAGTGAAAACATGATCCGAGACCACGTCACGGTGTAGGAAACGAGGATGAGCACACGCCCCAACGTTGTGTGGGTGTCGTTTGAGGATTGCTCGCCGCGGTTCGGCTGCTACGGCGACCCGGTGGCCCGCACCCCCAACCTCGACCGGCTGGCTTCTCAGGGCGGCCTTTGGACCAAGGCCTTCACCACTGCACCAGTGTGCGCGCCGTCGCGCAGTGCGGTGATCACCGGCATGCACCCGGTGACGCTGGGCACCCACCACATGCGCACCAACAGCGGTCCCCACCACGGAGGGAAGGGCGTCCCCCGCTACGAGGCGGTTGTCCCCCACTACGTGCGCTGCTTTCCCGAATACCTGCGGGCGGCCGGCTACTTCTGCACCAACCGCAACAAGACCGACTACCAGTTCATCCCGCCCATCACTGCCTGGGACTTGCCGGGCGGCCACTGGCGCGACCGGCCCGACCCCAACCAACCGTTCTTCTCGGTGTTCAACCTGGACGAGACCCACGAGATGGCGGGATGGGAGGGGAGCTTCTTCGGCGACAACGACATCGATCTCGACTCCATCGAAGTACCGCCCTACTTCCCCGACACCCCGGTCGTACGGGAGTCGCTGGCCCGGGTGTACGCGGCTATCAAGCACTGCGACCGGCGGCTGGGCGACCTTCTCGCCGAACTTGACGAGGACGGACTGGCCGACTCAACCGCGGTGTTCGTGTGGACCGACCACGGACCGCTGCCCCGAGGCAAACGGTGGCCCTACGACAGCGGCATCCACAGCCCGCTCATCGTCCGCTGGCCGGGAGTCATCGAGCCCGGGACGATCAGCGACGAGCTGGTGAGCACCATGGATCTGGGACCAACGGTGCTGTTGATCTGCGGCGTCGAAGTCCCTCGCCACCTCCACGGCCGCCCGTTCCTAGGTCCCGATACCCACGGCGGCCGCGACTACGTCTTTGTTTCCCGGGATCGATACGACGAGATGTACGACACCGTGCGGGCCAGCCGGGACCAACGGTACAAGTACATCCGCCATTACGACCCCGCTCGGCCCTACATGATGTGGAACTCCTTTCGGAACAACCACCCGATCATGCAGGAGATGTGGCGGCTATACGCGGCCGGGGAGCTGGAGGGCCCGCCAGCGCAGTCCATGGCTGACAAGCGGCCGGCCGAGGAGTTGTACGACACCGAGGCCGACCCCCACGAAATCAACAATCTGGCCGCCGACCCGGCCTATCGCGGGGTGCTGGAGCGCCACCGGGCTGCACTGGAGCAGTGGCAACGCGAGGTGAGCGATCTGGGCATGGTGCCGGAGGACATGATGGTGGCCCAGATGTGGCCGGGAGGAGTACAGCCCATCACCGACGCCCCCAAGTTCATCGTGCTCGGCGCCGAAAACCACGGCACCCAAGCCAGCCCCGAAGGCGGCACGTTCAAAGGCCCGGCCATCCTCCAGATGCAAAGCAGCACCCAGGGGGCATCCATCGCCTACACATTCGAAGACGACCCCTTGCCCGACCCGCCCGCCGATCTGGATGCGCAATTTGCCGCCGCGCTGGGCCACGATCCCCGAGGCGGCGAGCCCCCTCGCCGCCTGCTCTACCACGAACCGCTGCGGCTGCCGGTCGGCGAGACCACCATCAGAGCCGTCGCCCACCGCATCGGCTACCAGCGCAGCCCCGAGTCGGTAGCCACGTTCATTGTCGAATAAATGGCCCATACTGGAAGCACTTGGCGAAAGAAACACCCTCATGCGAATCCTCTATATCGACATTGACACCCTGCGGGCTGATCACCTGGGGTGTGCGGGGTATCACCGCAACACCACCCCGAACATCGACGCGCTGGCCGCCGAGGGGGTGCGGTTCGCCAATGTGTATGCGTCGGACGTGCCCTGCCTGCCAAGCCGCACCGCCTTGATCACCGGCATGTTCGGGATTCGCAACGGGGTGGCCAACCACGGGGGGATGGCCGCCGACTTGCGGCCCCAGGGGGCGGAGCGCAGCTTCTTCTCCGGCATCGCGGCCAATTCCTGGGCGTCTCGCTTCTATTGGTCGGGATACCACACCGCGTCGATTTCCAGCTTTCCGTTCCGCCACTCGGCCACTTGGTGGAACAGCGGCTTCATGGAGTCGATGAACCTGATGCGGGGCTTCGGCGGCGAGCGGGCCGACCAGGTGCTGCCCGGAGCGCTGCGCTGGCTAAACGACAATGCCGCCCAAGAAGACTGGTTCCTCCACGTCCACCTGTGGGATCCCCACACCCCCTACAACGCCCCTGAGGAGTACGGAAATCCGTTCGAGGGCGATCCGGCCCCGGCCTGGCACACCGAGGAGTTGCGGGACCGCAACTGGCAGTTGTCCGGGCCGCATTCGGCCCAGGAACCCTGGGGGTTCAAACCCGACGAGTGGGGCCCGCCCCCGCCCCGCCAGCCCTGGAACCTGTCCACCATGGACGAGGTGAAGCAGACCTTCGACGGCTACGACACCGGGGTCCGCTACGCCGACGATGCGGTGGGAACGCTGGTCAACACGCTGGCCGACCACGGCGTGCTGGACGACACCGCCATCTTGGTCTCTTCCGATCACGGCGAGGCCTTCGGCGAGCTGGGCGTGTACGCCGACCACCAGGGGGCAGACGAGGCCACCTGCCACATCCCCTCGGTGCTGCGATGGCCGGGAATCGATCCCCAAGTCCACGACGGGCTGCTCTACCACCTCGACATAGGCGCCACCGTCGTCGATTTGGCCGGCATCGACATCCCCTTCGGATGGGACGGCAGGTCGGTGGCCGAGGATGTCCGCTCCGGCAATCACGGCGGACGGGACTACCTGGTCTTGTCGCAGGGGGCGTGGTCGGTGCAACGGGGGGTCCGCTGGGGCGACCACCTCTACCTCCGCACCTGGCACGACGGCTACCACGCGGCCTGGAACGAGGAGATGCTGTTCGACATAGCCGCCGACCCCCACGAAACCACCGATCTGGCCGACCAGGCCCCCTCGGTGCTGGCCGAGGGCCAAGACCAACTGCTGTCGTGGACCGACGACCAGATGACCCGCAGCTACTCCCCCGTCGATCCTCTCAAGATCGTGCTGGCCGAGGGCGGCCCCTTCCACTGCAAGGGGCACCTGCCCGAATATCTGGAGCGCCTCGAAGCCACCGGTCGATCCGATGCCGCGGCAACTCTGCGAGAGCGCCACCCGGTCGACCCCACATCCACCGGCCTGTCTGGGATCCCCAAAGATGTGCTGGAGAGCCTTGGAGTCGACGACTAGTGCAGCTATTGCCTGGACGGGCCATCACCGGGATGTCGGCCATCTTGTTGCCCCATCTCGACTCGGCCGCAGTGGACTGGGCTTCGCTGGAAGCCCATATCGCCCGCACCTGTGAAGCGGGACTCACCCCGGCAGTGAACATGGATACCGGCTACGTCCAGCTTCTTGAACCTGTCAACCGGAAGCGGGTACTCGACAGAGCGGAGGAAGTCGCCAGCAGCGATTTCGTGGCCGGCGCGTTCGTGGCCGACGAGCCTGGGGCGGCATTCGACCTTGACGCCTACCGGCGAGCCGCCGAAGAGATCACCGAACGGGGCGGCCTGCCGGTGATCTTCCCTTCGCACGGATTGAACGACCACGGCGACGCCGCCTGGCTTGACGCCCACGGCCAAATCGCTTCCCACCTTGATCGGTTCATCGGATTCGAACTCGGTCCCATGTTCGTGCCCTACGGCCGCATCGTGTCGCTGGACACCTACCGGGGGCTGCTAGATATCCCCCAGTGCCTCGGGGCCAAGCACTCGTCGCTCAACCGGGAGTTGGAGTGGGACCGGCTGGCGCTGCGAAACGAAGTGCGCCCCGATTTTATGGTGCTCACCGGCAACGACCTGGCCATCGACATGGTGATGTACGGCTCCGACTACCTGCTGGGCCTGTCCACATTCGCCCCCGGCAGATTCGCCGAGCGCGACCGCCTGTGGGAAAGGGGCGATCCCGGCTTCCACCAGCTCAACGATGTTCTCCAGTACCTGGGCCACTTCACGTTCCGCCCACCCGTACCGGCCTATCGCCACAGCGCGGCCATGTTCCTCCAGATGCGGGGTTGGGCTCACAGTGATGCCGTCCCCCGCGGCACCCCCACCCGCCCCGACAGCGACCGAGAAATCCTGCGCGACATCGGCGAGCGCCTCGGAGTGCTCTAGCCCATGCCCCGCTGGACCCAGGTGAAGAACTTGACCAGCGTGGCCGCACTGCGCAGCCATCTCGAGGGCCTCGGCGTTCACATCCCCCTCGACGACGAGGTGGACCCCGCTGGTCCGCTGGCCCAACCCCTGGCCGTAACCGACGGTTCAGCCGGCACTCACACCGCCCCCAACCGCTGGGCCGTTCTGCCCATGGAGGGCTGGGACGGCGAGGAAGACGGGCGGCCTTCTGATCTGGTCCGACGCCGCTGGGACCGGTTCGCGGCCAGCGAGGCCGGGCTGGTGTGGGGCGAGGCCACCGCGGTCCGCCCCGACGGCCGGGCCAACCCCCGCCAACTGGTGCTCAACGACACCACCGTCGACGACTTTGCCGCCCTGCGAGCCCGACTCGACCCGTCACAGGTAACCCTGCTCCAGCTCACCCACTCCGGCCGCTACGCCCGTCCCACCGCCGCCGGCCCCGCCCCCAAAACGGTGTACCAGCACCCCCTACTGGACGCCCGGGTGGCTTCAGGACAAGCCGAGGTGCTCGCCGACGACGAGCTCGACGAGCTGGCGGAGCAGTTCATCCACCGGGCGGTGCTGGCGCATCAGGCCGGGTTCGACTTTGTCGACATCAAGGCCTGCCACGGCTACCTGGGCCACGAGTTCCTCTCCGCCATCGACCGCCCCGGCCCTTACGGCGGCAACCTGGAGGGCCGCACCCGCTTCCTGCGATCCATCATCACCGGCATCCGCGCCAAAGCCCCCACCCTGGGGGTGGCCGTGCGTCTTTCGCTGTTTGACTTCGTCCCCCACACCGCAGGCCGCGGGGGCGTCGGCACCCCCGAGACTTCTGGTCCCTACCCGCTGGCTTTCGGGGGCGACGGCTCGGGGGTGGGCATCGACCTCACCGAAACCCACCAGGTGCTCGACATGTTGGGCGAGTTGGGCGTCGGGCTGGTGTGCGCCTCCGCAGGCAGCCCGTACTACGTCCCCCACATCCAGCGGCCCGCCTACTTCCCGCCCTCCGATGGCTACCAGCCCCCCGAAGACCCCTTGGTCGGCGTGGCCCGGCTGATCGCCGCCACCGCCGAGATAGCCCGCCTCCATCCCAGCACAACAGTGGTGGCCGCCGGCCTGTCCTACCTCCAGGAATGGCTGCCCAACGTCGGCCAAGCCCTGGTCGCCCAGGGCACAGCCCACGCCATCGGCCTGGGCCGCATGATCCTTTCGTACCCCCAAATGCCCGCCGATGTGATGGCTGGTCGCCAACTCGACCGGCGCCTCATCTGCCGCACCTTCTCCGACTGCACCACTGCTCCCCGCGGCGGCCTCATCTCGGGGTGCTATCCGCTGGATGACTTCTACAACCAGCGGGAAGAGCGCATTCAGCTCGCCGCCTTCAAGAAAGAGGCCAGAACCCGCCTGCGCTGAAGGCTTGACCTCAGCTATTCCTCAACAGGAGGTCGAAGCGCCCCGAGACAAAAGGCCCAGAGGGGGTCGAACCGGGCGTGAGTTGAGCCCACTCGACCGAGTGCAAAAAGGTGAGCGGCCAGCGAGACGTTGAAGAAGAGGTCGGCCAGTTCTTCCACATCGATATCCGATCGGACCGACCCGTCGGCCACCCCGTCGGCGATGATGCCGGAGATGAGCTGCCGCAAGGGGTCCCAGGCCAGCCGCAGACCATCGGGCCGGGCGGCAGCCAATTGGTTGTGGAGTGCCGCCATGGTGCGGACAATCTTTGCCGGCGGCGCATCTTGGCCCCGTACGAAGTCCCAAAAGGTCCGGACACAAATCTCGAGCCTCTCCAATGGAGGAGCTCCAGCTTCAACGGTGTCAGGGATGTGCTCCACAAGCTGGGTGATCAGCTCCTCGAATAGAGCCAAAATGAGGTCGTCCTTGGACGAAAAGAGCTGGTAGAAGCGCCGGAGCGAGCCGCCCGAGCGCTGCACGACATCTTGCACAGTGAAATCGTCCGACCCCTGCTCTTCGAGCAGGGCCAACGCGGCGTGGACAAACTCGCCGCTGCGAGCCAAGGCCTGAACTCGAGCACTGTCCAATGACCGCTCGAGCATGCGCTGCTCCCAGGAGCTGAGGGCAGACACGTCGGTTTCTACGTTCTCAACACCGGATTCAGCGTTTTCTATTTCGGCATCTATGTTCTCAGTCTCGTTTTTCATATTCTCGTCGTTGATATTTTAATTCTCGCGTGTAAGAATGATGTTCTCAACAAGGAGAAGCGGGTTATGTCACCCTCCACACTAGCCACCGCGATCGACCTGACTGACATGGACATGTTCGTCATACGCGAGCCCTATGAGGTTTATGACGAGCTGCGAGCCCACTCCCCCATTTGGCGCCACCCCGAAACCGCCACCCATAAGGAGCCGTTCTGGCTGGTCACCTCCCACGACCTCATCACCAAAGCCCACCGGATGGGCCCGGTGCTTTCCCATCAGACCGGGCCGGGGCGCGACGGTGCCGGTGGGATCACCATCGCTGACGTGGATATGGGCCCCGGAATCATGATGATCATGACCGACCCGCCCGATCACACCCGGTACCGAAAGCTGGTCAGCAGGGGGTTCACACCCCGGATGGTGCGCAAGCTGGAGGACTGGCTCCGCACCAGTAGCCACTTGATCATCGACTCGCTCGACGGTCGCACCGAGGGCGATTTCGTGGTCGACTTGGCCTCCGAGCTGCCGCTAGTGGTCATCGCCGAGATCGTCGGCGTCCCCCAAGAAGACCGCTACAGGCTGTTCGAGTGGACCAACTCGGCCATCGGGCGCTTCGATCCCGAGTTTCAGGACGATAACGATCCATACTCGCCGGCAAACGCGTCGATGGACGCCATCAACATGACCATGTACGCCCAACAGCTTGCCGAAGAGAAACGCCGCTGCCCCGCCCACGACCTGATGACCCAATTGACGCAGGCCAAGGTGACCATGGCCGACGGGACGGTAGCCGAGCTCGATGACTTGGAGCTCTCGCTGTTTTTCACCCTCCTCGTGATTGCCGGCAACGAGACCACCCGCAATGCCATCACCCACGGCCTGCTCGCCTTCCATGAGTTTCCCGACCAATGGGAGTTGCTCCGCCGTCATCCAGAACTAATGCCCAGCGCGGTAGAGGAGATTCTGCGGTTCGCCTCTCCGGTTCGGTACTTTCGCCGTACCGCAATCAAAGACCTTGAATTGGGCGGGGTACACATTGCCGCAGGAGAGAAAGTCGCCTTGTGGTATTTGGCCGGTAACCGCGACCCCGAGGTATTCCACGACCCCCACCGCTTCGACATCACCCGTACGCCTAATCCCCACCTGGCCTTCGGCGCAGGCGGAGCCCACCATTGCCTGGGGGCCAATCTGGCCAAGCTGGAGCTGGAGATCTTTTTCGAAGCGTTAATTAGCCGCCTGCCCGAAATCGAAGTGGTCGGACAGCCCGAGCGGCTACGAGACCTCCAGGTCCAGGGCATCAAGCACCTGCCGGTGCGCTACGGGCCGGTGGCCAGCGCCGAGGCGGCTTAGCTTTCGCCGCTTCACCCCCCGATACTGTGGGGGCGGAACTCAACAGCGAAAGCAGACGAGCAGTGCCCGACCTCCAGGTAGAAAAGCGCGACCACATCGCCACCGTCACCATCGACCGCCCCCCTGTCAACGCCGTCACCACCGCCACCATGGCCGAGATCAGAGACGTGTTCTCCACATTGGGCGACGACCGGGACGTGCGGGTCGCCATATTCACCGGCGCCGGTGAAAAGTCGTTCGTGGCGGGCGTCGATCTGAAGACCTCTGGAACCGAACCCCGCGACCAGCGGCCCCCCACGGAGCTGACCGACCCTGGATTAGTAGCCCGAGAGGCCATGTGGGCCATCATCGACTGCGCCGTGCCGGTGATCGGGGCTATCAATGGCTACGCGCTGGGCGCGGGCCTGGCCTATGCCGCCTGCTGCGACATGTTGGTGGCCTCCGAGAATGCCACCTTCAGCACCCCCGAGATCAATGTCGGACTCCTCGGGGCCAGTGCCCACCTCTCGCTGATGATGGGCCGACACAAGGCCCGGGAGATGTTCTTCACCGGCGAGCAGGTCTCCGCCCAGGAGATGTACCGCATCGGCGCGGTCCGAGAGGTGACCGCCCCCGACAAGCTCATGGCCACCGCGCTGGAGCTGGCCCAAGAGCTGGCCGCCAAGAGCCCGATTGCGCTGCGCATGGCCAAGGAGTCGATGAACCGAATCGAGAACATGGAACTGCGGGAGGGCTATCGAACCGAGCAGGACTACACCACCCGCCTGATGCGCTTCGACGACTCCCGAGAGGCCCGCCGCGCCTTTCGGGAGAAGCGCGACCCCGAGTACAAGTGGCAATAGCTGTAACTATCCGACAACCAAGTTTGAATGCACTTTGAGTCTATGCTGAATACCCAGTCCAACGGAGAACGGATACCCAGGCCCCGGCTCGACAAGGGGGGTTGCTTCGAAACTGATGGCCTAATGTGGGGTCGTGGACCTGGATGAGGCGGACCTTGGGTCGATCAATTCGTTTGCGGTTCGGATCGTTCATTTCGCTGAGTGTGTTGCCGAGGCTCACAAGATGGGGCATGGTCCCGGGCCGCACGGGCGTCCTTGGAAGATTGGTTTCCAGCGCCAAGCAGTGTCGGTCTACGCCAAGACCCTTCCTTCCGCCTACTTGCGGGGCATAGCCGACACCAGCCGACGAACTGCCCTGCTCATGGATGGGGCGGAAGTCGAAAAGTCGACTCGGGCCAGCTGGGAAATTGTGACCGAGTTCCTTCGCTCCACTGCCGATGCCCTAGCCGAGAACCCGCAGGTAGCAGCGGTCGCCCCAGAAGCGGGCCGCTCCGACCTCGCGTCCTCGGCAACGGGGCTCGTCCGGTACGAGCATTTCGCGCAACTGCTGAGCGAAGATGGCATCTCCCGGTTACAGGATGCGGCGTCCACGGTGGCCGATTGCTGCCAAGCCCGCCTCGCGGTGGCCCCAACCGCCCAAGAACTCGAATGGATCATTTCCGTCGCGGTGAACGAGCCGATCGAAGCCCTCGCCGAACGCAACGACTTATCCCCCAGGGGCATGTACCACCGCATAGAAGCCATGTGGAAACGCCTCGGGGTCAGCACCCCGGTGCAGGGAGTGGCCCTCGCCGTGCAGAATGGCTGGATCGCGCCTCCGCCCTACGCGCTTCGGCATCCCGACAGCACGAGTGGCACTCTGGAGTAGATTTGGGTCGTGAATATCGGCACCGAGCATCTAGGGGTGATTCTCAGACATGCCTGCTGGGTGGAACGGCACGCATCGCAGATAGCTGAAGCCTTCGAAGCTGGCCACGGACCCGGTGAGCACACTGACGCAGCCAGTGCCGACCTCCACAGACAAATCGGAAGCGTGTACCAGATGACGCTATCGCCGTACTACCTGAGGTTAGTGGCCGACTCCTTTTGGCGCTGTTCGGATCTGATGGCAGCAATCAGCCCAGACGGACCGGCCATCGATGGCTGGAACACCGTTTCCTGCTATCTGCAGGGAGTCTCAGGAACCGTTTCCAGCGGCCTCAACCATTCCCAGCCCAACGACCACTCCGAATTCAACGACAACACCATGGAACTGCTGCGCTATGAGAAGCTTGCCACACTCATGCACCCCGAGTTGGTGCGCGCACTGCACAACGCGGCCACCGCTGTCGCCGACTATTGCCGATTCTTCACGCCGCTCGCGCCCGACGACACGCAGTTAGCCTGCCTCGAAGCCCTAGCCGCCGGACAAAGCCAGGACGATATTGCCAAGAACCTCGGATATTCCAAACGCCACATCCAACGAATACTGGCCGATATGTGGGATCAGTTCGGCGTCGATACCGCCCCCCAAGGTCTGGCTTTCGCCGCGGCCCAGGAGTGGGTCACCGTCCCTCCGAATACGGCATAGGAACACAACGCCCACGTTGGGGCCTGGAAGCGTCTTACTGGTGGATGAACCTGCCCTTGCAGTACAGATCCCACTCGTACACCTCCTCTGAGTAGTACACCACCGCATTCCCGACAAAAACGGTCCAAGAGTCGAGATAGTGGTAGAGCTCATAGCCATTTGACTCTTTACAGCCGTCGGGCATGTTTGACTGATAGCAGGTTCGGCTTCCTGAAACCGATGCCGACGTGCCCCCTGGCGACCATGACCAGCGCTCGCACAACCGCCCCGGCTCAGGCACAAACTCGTCTGTTCGGTGGGTTATGCGAACCTCTCCGTATATATGCCGCCCCGACGACTCTGGATCTCCTGGCCGCGTTGGGTCTCCTGCGGTGTCCTCGATCGGGCGGAAGGTGACTCCCTCATGCCGGTAAATGGCAGTTGGCTGAGGGTTGCGAGGGTCTTCTTCCTGTGCCACTGCCGGGGCGACAGTCAACATTGCCGCTATAGCCATGATGGCGATTATCGACTTCATCAGAGATCTCATCCATAGGGTGCAAAAGTACGGCCTTGATGAGTCTCAGGTATATAGCGATAAAAGTCTTCCCCCAGACAGAAGTGGTCCCACTGCGTAGTACGCTCGTTGTAATAGAATACGTAATTCCCAGAGCTTTCAGTCCAGGAGTCCAAATACTGATTTAGGTGGTATCCACCTGACCAGCCTCCCAAGGGTATGCAGGGGCGTGGGTAGTTATTGAGTCCACAAGTGCGGTAGGCGCTATAGGAATAAGATGTACCTCCTGAAGACCAACGCCAGTCGGTGCATTCATGTGTGACTACTGGGGGGATGTAAACGTCATCATCTCCCCTCGACAAGTACCAATTGCTGCTTCCAGAATTCGTGAATGTGATGTGTCTTTCATGACGAGTTGTCACTGATTCAGGGTCGCCGGGGCGATTTGTCTCTGACGCTGCGACGATCGCCTCATGTGCAGCCTTCGCCTCAGGTGTCAGAACGCCATTTGTGCTGTCGGAAGCAGATACTCCAATAGAAGCTAGAAGAATCATTAAGGCCACTCCGGTAAGGATGGCAATTGTCTTATTCTTCATTTTAGTTCCTCCAGTCGCAGTGCGGTCGAATTACATTCTTCTGGCAGATCACAACTTATGGTGTTCAGGCAGCAGAGTCAACTAAAAGCCATGTCAAAAGACGACAAGTTTTTGTCGTCTTTTGACAGCCGTTGTGTTTGACACTTATGGGACCAAGGTGTAATGGGGTAGCGAACTTCAGATCATATCATCCCTTAACACGTCATTTTGTCGGCAGAGTCAATTTCGTAGAGCAACGTTCGCCGCTTGCTCTAAAGTAGGCGCAAAGACAGAGGACTCTTCCCAGGTTCAAACCATCGGTGCTGATTCGGGAGTATTAGAGCAGCTTGCTGTTGTCCCAGTTGAGAATCTTGCCCACCGGGGTCAGCTCGATGGTGGCGTTGAGATTCTTTTCGTAGTAGTCCCGGGTCTGCTCGGGCATCACGTCGCGGGCTGTGCGGTACGGGGCGTACTTCTCATCGAGGGCCTGGCCAATCCGGCTAGCCAATTCCTCGGAAGGCTCGATTATCCGGCCGATGCACTCCACATGCACCGCCCGCAACTCGGCCCACCTCTCGCCCGATTCCACCAGGAAGGAACAACGCTGGTCGTTGCGCACCCGCACCACCTTCTTGCCCCGAGTCACCATGTAAATCTTCTGATCCAGTACCACGTACCACACCGGCAGGGAGATTGGCTGGCCATTAGCCCGCAGCGTGGTCAGGGTGCCGTTCACCGAGGTCTCTAACATCTCCCAGCATTCCTCCGGCGACATCCGCACCGTGGGCTTGGCTCTCTTCTCAGTCATCGACCAGCCCTCTCAGCTCTCGTCGGAGGATCTTGCCCGAGGCCGATTTGGGAATGGCATCGGTGAACCGCACCTCTCCGAGGTGCTTGTAAGTGGCCATGTGGTCGGCGACATGGGCCTTGACCGCCTGCTCATCGAGCGGGGAATCCGGGGCGGCAACCACGAATGCCAGCGGCACCTCGCCGCTCTCTTCGTCGGGGCGACCGACCACCGCAGCATCGGTGATCTGCGGGTGGTCCAGCAGCAGCGCCTCCAACTCGGCGGGGGCCACTTGGAACCCCTTGACCTTGATGAGTTCCTTCAGCCGGTCGACGATGTAGACGTGGCCGTCGCCGTCGATCCGGGCGATGTCCCCGGTGTGGAGCCAGCCGTCCTCGTCGATGGTCTCGGCGGTGGCCGCCGGGTTGTTGAGGTAGCCCTTCATCACCTGGGGACCGCGGATCCAAAGCTCCCCCTCGACATCGATGGGCTGATCTTCACCGGAGTCGGGAGCAACGACGCGGGCCTCGGTATTGGCCACCGTCAGGCCCACCGAACCCGGCTTGGAATTGCCCGGCGGGGTGGCATGGGAGATAGGGCTGAGCTCAGTCATCCCGTAGCCCTGCACCACCTCGCAGCCGATTCGGTCCGATGCCTCCGCGGCCACCTCTGATCCCAGCGGAGCAGCGCCGGACAGAACCTGGCGCAGAGACGAAAGATCGAAATCGGCTACCGCAGGGTGTTTGGCCAACGCCAACACGATGGGGGGAACGGCGAAGAACCGGGTCACTTCGTGCCGTTCGATGAGCGAAAGCGCCTGGGCCAAGTCGAAACGGGGCATGGTCACCAGCGTCGCCCCGTGGTGAAGCTGGTCGTTCATGAGCACCTGCATGCCGTAGATGTGGAAGAAGGGCAGCACCGCCAGCACCACATCGCTGCCCTGGGACGCCACCGACGAGGCGCACTGCTCGACGTTGTTCACCAGGTTGGCGTGGGTGAGCATCACCCCCTTGGGCAAACCGGTGGTGCCCGATGAATAAGGCAGCACCACCACGTCATTGTGGGGGTCAACATCGACCTGCGTGATTGGGTCTCCCATCAGCGACTGCATGGGAACGCCCATGGTCGGGCTGGAGGCGTCGATTACCACCACATCGCCTGCCACTCCGGCCTGGTCCATTGCCTCTTGGGCCTGGGGGGCGAACCCGTCGGCAGCAAAGACCAGCTTCGCCCCCGAATCGATGAGCTGGTAGGCGATCTCCTCCGCTCCGTATGTGGGATTGACCGTGGTGACTGCTCCTCCCGCGACCGCCACCGCGTGGAACACCACCGGATACCACGGGGAATTCGGCGCGATCAGCGCGGCGACATCGCCTCGCTGGAAACCGCCCGCGGCCAATCCCCCAGCCAGGGCATATACCGACCGCCCGAGTTGGCCGAACGTCAGCGACCACTCCCCCAGCCCGTCGATCACCGCGGCCTGGTCGGCCAACTCCGCGGCCCGCTCCAGTACAAACCCCGTGACCGGCTGGGAGCTCAGCGACTCATCGGGCAAGGGGCTGGGATGAACCATCACGAGGTGGCTCAGGCGGGCGTGATGCCGTGGAACGGGCTCCCAGCCGCCTGATACTCCTCGAGCAGCTTGAAGAACTCCTCGCCGAAGGGACTTTCACCCCGCAGCGGCATCGCCGCCCGGACCACGGTGAAGTCCAAAGGCGCGAGCTCGGCGGCGGCGTCGAAGTGGCGGACGGCCCCTTCCTCGTTTCCGGCCCGCCGCAGATGGGCGGCCAGTCGGAAATGCAGGCGGGCAGCGATCTCGTCCTCGTCCAGATCAGCGATCTCGCTGTCGGCGTCGTCGGGAACAACATCGTCGTGGACCCAGGCACGGATCTGGTCGAAGTGCCCTTGACAAGTTCGACCGGTGAATTCGCTAAACATGTCGCTTCCGAATTCGTTGGCATTGGGACGGGCGATTCGTCCCTGCTCGTCGATCCACACCACCGCGGGCACATTGCTTATGGCGTATGTCTCGGTCAGGATGTGGTTGGGGTCCATGAGCACCGGGTAAGTGATGCCATCGGCCAACACCCGTACCTCGTCGACGGCCTCGTCGATGGCCACTGCAATCACCATAAAGCCGTCGTCGGCCATCTCATCGTGCAATTCCTGCCACCCGGGCAGGTCAAAGGCGCATCCTCACCAACTGGAGAAGGCGACCAAGAGCCGCTTCTTGCCGGCATAGTCCGAGAGGCTTCGCTCCGCGCCGTCGAGATCGGCAAGGGTGAAGTCGGGCGCCTGGCGATCTCGCAGAGCCGCCTGACGAGTGGCGTTGGGCTGGCCCAACACCACAACGCTGGCGTCAGGGTCAATCACGGTGGGCTGATCCACTGCATTGGCCACCGCGGCCAAATCGAGCTTGTCGCCCACCCAGATGGCCGAGCCGTCTCCGACCAGTACGCATTGATCGCCGCGGCAAAGCCCCTCCGGTTTCAGCGTCCAGCCGACGGCGGCGGAGAGGGCATCGGGCTCGATCAGCGGGCGGCCATCCGCCCATTCGCCGGTGGCAGTGGCCACCTCGTCGCCCAGGATGGTGATTGTCGTCATGCCAGGAACTCCTTTACCCAACGGGATTGAATGGAATCGAGGCTCCGACCGGCAGCCAGGTCCTCTCTTCGGCGTCGAACTCGTAACGCTGCACATGGGAGCCAGCCGAGTGCTTGTCAGCCGAGAGAGTGGCACCGGACATGGCCGGAAGATCTATGGTGCCCAAACCCTCGCCCGCGGCCTTGAAGGTGTCCGGGGTGATGTTGCCCCCCGCCGCCTCCAAAATCTTGATGGTGAACACGAAAGCCCGGCAATGCGTGGTGATGCCGAGGACCACTTCGCTGTCGTCCAGATCGAGCGGCTCATCGCCGAATCGCCCCTCATAGGCACTGATGCACTGCTGCACGCCGGGGTCGGCAATAGCTTCCTCCGGTGAGGGCTTGTAGGTAGTCACTGCGAAGGTACGGGCCAGCGACTCGTTGCTGAGAGACAGATCGTCGCTGATAGTTGTGCGGTCGGCGGCCTGGCCGTTGGTCAAGGCAATGGGCACATCCCAACCGATCCTCTCGGTCGACTGGATGATGCCGTGCACATTGGAGAGGTTGAGAATCAGATCAACCCCGTCAGCCTCCATTCGATGAGAGATGTTGTCGGTATTTTGCTGGTCGATAACCGGGTCTCCGGTAGGAGCACCCCTTGGGTAGACGCCCACGACATTTATGCCTGCGTCCTCCAGCAACGGCCGTACTGCATCGGCGTACTCTTTGTCGGAAGGGGCCTCGTAGTAGATGCCCACGTTTCGACCATCGAGGTCTCCGGCTCGAATCATCTCGGCAGTTCCTCCGACCCTCATGTGGGTCTGGTTCATCTCCGTGGCGAAGAACAAACCGTCGGAACGAGCCTGGCGTTCGGTGTTCTCGCCAAAGTGACCCACATAGGGGTGCCCGTAAGTCTCGGTAATACACAATGCGTAGTCCTCGAGAAACTGGCCGATGACCACGAAGACCCTTTTGTCCTCCATCAATTCGAGGCACGTCTCCTCGTTGGGCGCCGGGCCTATAGGGAAGAACAAGCTGACGTGGACTGCTACATCCCTACCATTGACCCCGCCTCGCTGGTTCAGATCTTCGGCTAGTGCTGCATAGAAGTTTTTCACCGGGAATGTGCTGAGATCGACGCCCAGCGATGCCAGCATTTCAATGTCGATAGCGGCAATGCCGATAGCGATCTCCGTCTCAGTCACTCCTTGGTAGCTGGCAGTGAGCACAATTGGAGTGGGCTCAGGAGTCGGCTCCGCCGGAGCGTCAGCCGGTTCGTCGGCCAGTTCCTCTTCGGGCTCCTCAGCAGGTTCGTCAGCTAGCTCCTCCGCGGGTGCCTCGGCCGTCTCCTCGGCGGGTTCCTCAGCCGGTGCAGCCGTTTGCTCCTCAGCCGCCGCCGGCTCGTCGGTGTCGGCCGCGCCGTCATCGTCGTTGCCACCGCAGGCCGCGGCCACCAACGCCAAAACGGCAATCAGCCACCACCATCTCCTTGCGGTCCGGGAACCCCTGTTCATGCCGGGCATGCTCTTTCTCCAGTGCTGTGGCCGGATATGTGTAGTCGCGTCATTTAATCCCCAAACGAGCGTATTGCTCATCGGGCGCGTCCACATCGTTGAGCGCGGTGTGGAGCAAATCAACCATCTCTGCGGCTGATGGCTCGCTGCTTCGGTTTTCCTGTTCGCTGGGATCGACGTCGAGGTCGAACAGGAAGTGGCGGTTATTGCAGGCATTCACCGCTACCCACAGCGGGAGCGTGTCGCCCGGCTCGTAGGGCTGGCGGATCACCGGAACCTCCGAACCAGGCATGTTGTCGAGCCAAGCCCGGTGGTCAGGCGGAGGCAGGCCGGGCATGCCGATGTCGCCGAACGGCATGGTGGACCATCGGTTGGACCACATGGAGATGGGAAAGTTCTCGCCCTCGGCTCCCCGGGCGTACTTGTGCTGGCCATCGGTCACCTGCACCCATCCGCCGAACACCCCGCCCAGCGCCCACTCTCGGATGGAGTCAGCCTCGCCGCTCAGCAGCGGGGCCATGGAGCAGCCGTGGGTGGTCTGCATCACCTCGGCATCGAAGATATCGGCCACGGTGGCGAAGATGTCCACGTTGGTGGTCAGCGCCTCGCAGGTGCCTCCGCCGGGCTTGCCGGGCCACGAAATCAACAGCGGCGTGTGGCCCAGCGGCTCGTATTGGGGCACGCCGGGTTTGCCCCAGATGTCGCGGCCCTCCCGCTCGTCGCCCAGGTAGTGGCCGTGGTCGGTACACACGATCAGCGCGGTGTTGTCCCACAGGTTCTGTTCGTCGAAACGATTGAGGATCTGTCCGAACCAGTGGTCGATCATCGACAGCTTGGCCCCGTAGTTGGCCCGCACGTGCCGGCCCTCTTTCTCCGAGAAGTGGCCGGAGGCGATGCCCCCGTCGATGTAGGGGGGCCAGATAATCCACTCCTCGTTCCCCCACGGCTCGTCGTGATAGCGGCCAGCCCACGGCGCGGGGGTGTCGAACGGCTCGTGGGGGTCGAATTCATCCACGAACATGAACCACCGGTCGTGATGCGGCGTGTCCTCAGCCAAGAACCGGGCCGCCGAGCTCATGGTCATCGGTCCGGGATAATCCTCCTCGGCCCGGAAGAACGTGCGCGACCGGTCATAGGCCCGATCCATCTCCTCGAGCCCCCACATCTTCGACCACCACCAGCCGCCCTTTCGGGCCGGCATAGTAGGGGTGCCGGCCCAAGAGGGGTCGTAGTACGTGCGCCACGGATCGCCCTCGTGGCCCCGCAGGTAGTCCCAGCAATGGAAATCGGTGTGGTAGTTCTCCCCGCCGGTCTCGAACAGGTGGGGATGATCGGTGACCAGCGCGGTGGTCACGCCTTGGTGGCGCAGCACCCGGGTGATGGGCTCCTCCCACAGCTCGATCGAACCCCACGGCTTCCACAGAAAGTCCAGCGCCCCGCACAAGATGTCGTGGCGGGCCGGCATACAAGGCAGCGACCCCGTCACATGCCGAGTGAACCGGGTGGCCCGCTCAGCCGCGAACCGGTCGAAGTTTGGCGTCTCAAACTCGGTGCCCCCATAGCACCCCAGCATGTGCCGATTCAGCGAATCCAGCAGAACTACCGCAACGTTGGATGGTGCCCTCATCAAATCCCCCGGCTTGGCTCTGGCATCGGCTCGATCTGGTCACGCTAGTCTCATGGGCCATCTAAGCCTGCTCAATTCAGGGGGACAGTTGGCCGAGGATCGTGCCCAGGGTGAGTCGATTGACGCACTGGCGTCCTCGGTGCTCGAGGGCGAGGCCGCGCGGCGCGACGCCCAGAAGGCCGATGTGCTGTTCCCCGACGATCTACTGCCCGGGGTGGGCGGCGAGCAGACCACCCTCAAGGAGGGCCTGCGCAAGGGCGGATTCCAGACCTTCATCGTGCTGCTGGCGCTGAACAGCCTCGACGAACTGGAGAACAGTGCGGTGGCCATCTTGGGGCCCGACATCGGCGAGAGCTTCGGGGTGAGCGACGGGGCCATCACCGCCATCAGCACCGCCTCGCTCATGTTCTTTGTGCTGGGTGCCGGCCCGATGGGGTGGCTGGCCGACCGCTTCCGCCGCGGTCCCATCGTGGGCATCGCCAGCGGGGCCTTCGCCGCGTTCAGCGCCCTGTCGGGGGCGGCGGTGAATGCCCTGATGTTTTTCTTCATGCGGTTCTTCGCCGGCATGTCCAAGGCCAACACCATCACCGTGCATCCCAGCATGCTGGCCGACACCTACCCGCTTCAGACCCGGGGCCGCATGTACGCCACCAACGCCGGGGTGGGCCGGGTGTTCTCCGCCATCAGCCCGATCCTGGCCGGGGGCATCGCGGTGTGGATCGGCGGCGACGACGGATGGCGGTGGGCGTTCTACCTGCTCGGGCTGCCCACCGCGGCGTTGGCGTTCTTAGCCTTCTTCCTGCGGGAGCCGCCCCGGGGCCAGTGGGAGCAGAAGCACGTTCTGGGTGCCGGGCTCAAGCAGGACAACAAGATGCCCATCTCGGTGGAGGCCGCCTTCACCCGCATCTGGAACATCGACACCATCCGCAACATGACCATTGCCTTTGCGGCCATGGGATTCGCCCTCTTCCCGGCCGGCTCGATCCAGTCGTTCTTCTTGGAGGAGGAGTTCGGCCTCGACGCCTTGGAGCGCGGCCTGGCGGTGGCCCCCGCTGGCATTGGACTGATCATGTTCTTGCCGTTCGTCGGACGCCGGTTCGACGCCACGTTTCGCAAGGACCCCGACCGGGCCATCCGGCTCATCGGCATCCTCCTCCTGCCCATTGGCGTGCTGGTTCCCATCCAGTACGCCATGCCCAACCTCGCTTTGTTCATGATTCTGTCCGCGATCAACTCCACCTTCTTGGGCGGAGCTTTCGCCATGGTGCAGCCCGCCATCCAAGCGGTGTTCCCCTACCGGCTGCGGGGCATGGGCACTGCGTTCCTGACGTTCTTCATGGTCATGGTCGGCGGTGTGGGAGGCAGCATCATCGCCGGCTTCCTCCAAAACGAGCTGGGCGAGCAAACCGCCATCACCATCATCACCGCCACAGCCATGCCGATCGGGGCTTACTTCGTGCTGCGAGGGGCCAACCGGCTGCGCCGCGACCTCTCGTTGGTAGTCAGCGAGCTGCGGGAAGAACAGAACGAGGAGCGCCGCCAAGCCGAGACAGACCCCGACGACATCCCGGCCATCCAGGTGACTGATGTCGATTTCAGCTACGGGCAAGTGCAGGTTCTGTTCGACCTCGGGTTTGAAGTACGCAAGCACGAGACGTTGGCCCTATTGGGCACCAACGGCGCGGGGAAGTCCACCGCGCTCAAGGTGATCACCGGCCTGGTGACCCCTGAGCGAGGAGTGGTGCGTCTGCACGGCCAGACCGTTACCTTCGCCACACCTGAGCAGCGGGCGGCCATGGGGCTGCACATGCTGCCCGGCGGAGCCGGAGTGTGGAGCGACCTGTCTATCCGCGACAACCTGCTCATGGGGGCTTACGCCTATCGCAGGGATCCCAGCGACCGGGACCGTCGCATCGAAAGGGTCTTCGAATTGTTCCCCGACCTGGCCCACCGGCCTAAAGAGCGGGCGGGCAACCTCTCGGGTGGCCAGCAGCAGATGCTGGCGCTGGCCCGGGTGATGCTGCACGAGCCCGAGGTGCTGATGATCGACGAGTTGTCGCTGGGTCTGGCCCCGGTGGTGGTGCAGTCGCTACTGGAGACCATCGAGGAGCTCAAGGACCAGGGCCAGACCATGATCATCGTCGAGCAGTCCCTGAACGTGGCGCTGGCCATTTCCGACCGGGCCGTGTTCCTGGAAAAGGGACAGGTGCGCTTTGAGGGGCCGGCCCAGGAGCTGGCTGAACGAGACGATCTGGCCCGGGCGGTTTTCCTGGGCACCGAGGGCGGCTGATGGAAATCGCCTCTGCCTCCGTGGTCGGGACCTGGATCACCCAGCAGTTGGCCTTCAACGGGGTAGTCAATGGCTTGGTGACCGGGCTGGTTGCCTTGGGGATCGTGCTGATCTACCGGTCCACCCGGGTCATCAACTTCGCGGTGGGCAATATGGGCATCATCTCCGCTTCGATGATGGCGCTGCTGGTGCTGAACTACGGCTGGGGGTTCTGGCTGGCGCTCGCGCTATCGCTGGCGCTGGGGGTCTTGTTCGCCGCCGCAGTGGAGCTGACGGTGATCCGCCGGCTGTTCAACTCTCCCCGGGTGATTGTGCTGGTGGCCACGGTCGGCATCGCCCAGCTGGCCCAGCTGGTGATCTCCCAGCTTCCCGACATCGAGGCCGCCGGCCAGAGATATCCGGTGGTGGTCGGTAGAGTCTGGGAAGACGTTTGGTTTACCGAAATCCGGGTACGCGGTCCCCAGCTCATCATTCTCATCGCAGTGCCGGTTTTGGCCCTGCTATTGGGCTGGTTGATGAACCGAACCTCATTCGGCAAGTCGGTAGCCGCTTCGGCCAACAACCCCGACCTCTCCCGGCTGTCGGGGATCAATCCCAAAACGGTGTCCACCTTCGTATGGGTGATGGCCGGGATGTTGGCCTCCCTGTCGATGATCATGCTCTCCGGGTCAACCGGACAGATAGCGGGCTTGGCCAACCTGGGACCACAAACGCTGGGCAAGGCCATGGTGGCTGCCGTGCTGGCCTCGATGGTTTCCTTCCCGCGGGCCATGGTGGCCGGGATGTTGATCGGTTTCCTCGACGCTCTGTTCCGGTTCAACTTCTTCACCGAAACCGGACTCATAGACTTCGTCATCTTCTTGGCGGTGCTGGTGGCCGTGTATTTCCAAAGCCGCAGCCAAGGCGAGACCGGCGTGTTCTCATTCGCCCCCAAGGTGCGGGCCATCCCCGAGCGGCTGCGCCAGGTGTGGTGGCTGCGACACCTGTCCAAAATCGCTTTGGGGGCGCTTTTGGTGCTCGGCATCGTGCTGGTGCAGCTCCCCGGCATCACCAACCTGCCGTCCCGCCAGCTGCTGTACGCCACCGTGCTGTGCTTTGCGGTCTGCGGACTGTCGGTCACCATCATCACCGGCTGGGCCGGCCAGCTCTCCCTGGCCCAGATGACCTTCGCCGGCATGGGGGCGCTGTTCGCCGCCAGCCTCAAGCGGGGACTGTCCATGGACTTCACCGTGGGAACCGGGTTCTTGCCCGGCGACGCGTTGTCGTACGACTTCTTCGACGTCCAATTTGAGACCGGCGGTATCCCGTTCATGGTGGCCATTCCGGTAACCGCGCTGTTCTCTGCGCTGGTGGCGGCCGTGATAGGGGTCGGATCACTTCGGGTTCGCGGCCTCTATCTGGCGGTTACCACATTTGTGTTCGCCCTGGCCGCCCAGCAGTACCTCTATCGGAGGCCGTTCTTCACTGGGGGCAACACGTCGTCGGTGTCGTTCCGCCGGGGCGAGTTGTTCGGCCTCGAGCTCAAGTCGCAGAAGACCTACTACTACGTGTGTCTGGCCTTGTTGCTGATTGCGGTGATCATCGTCAGCCGACTGCGCCGATCGGGGGTTGGCCGCACCATCATCGCAGTGCGCGACAACGCCGACTCCGCCTCGGGCTACACGGTTGGGCCGGTGCGCTCCAAGCTGTCTTCGTTCGCGTTGGCCGGGGGCATCGCCGGATTGGGCGGAGCAATGCTGGCCGGCTTGGTGCAGAACGTCCCGATCAGCGAGCGGTTCTTCCAGGTGGAGGACTCATTGCAGCTTGTGGGCATGGTGGTGATCGGGGGTCTCGGCTCGTCGGTTGGCGCAGTGTTGGGGGCGATTTGGGTCTACGGCCTCCCGAATCTGTTCAACAATGCGGAAACCGTTGCCCTGTTCTCCTCCAGCATCGGGCTCCTGCTGGTGCTGATGTACTTTCCGGGCGGGCTCATCCAAATCGGCTACAGCGCACGAAACGCCCTCATCGGCCTAGCCGAGCGACGACTCGGACCCGATCCCGGCGGCAAGACCATCCAAGCCGCTCCCACCAGCCTGACCCGGGTTGACGATCCCCGGCCGGCCACCGATCCCATGCTGGCCGGGCACGACATCAGTGTGCGGTTCGGCGGCGTGAATGCAGTTTCGGAGGCCACCGTGGTGGTCCATCCCGACGAGATCGTGGGCCTCATCGGTACCAACGGCGCCGGCAAGTCCACATTCATGAATGCGGTGGGAGGCTACGTGCCGTCCAGCGGCCGAGTGGAGCTGCTCGGCACCGACATCACCCGGCTTTCTGCTTCCCGTCGGGCCCGAGCCGGGTTGGGACGCACCTTCCAAACCGCGTCGCTGTTCCCGGAGCTGACGGTTCGAGAAACAGTGCAGGTGGCCTTGGAGGCCCGGGGCCGCACGCCACTTGTGAGCACGGCCCTGCACCTCCCCCACACATTTGCCTTGGAACGGCGGCGACGGGCCGAAGCCGACGAGCTCATCGACTACTTGGGGTTGGGGCGCTACGCGGATTCCTATATCAGCGACTTGTCCACCGGGACCCGCCGCATCGTGGAGATCACTGGGCTGCTGGCCCTGGGCACCCGGGTGCTTTGCCTCGACGAGCCCACCGCTGGAGTGGCCCAGCGGGAAACCGAGGCATTCGGACCGCTTATCGTCAATATCCGCCGGGAACTGGGTGCCGCCATGCTGATCATCGAGCACGACATGCCCCTCATCATGAGCATCAGCGACCGGGTGTATTGCCTGGAAGCCGGCAAGGTCATCGCCGAGGGATCGCCCTCCGAGGTCCGCAACGACCCCCTCGTGATCGCCAGCTACCTCGGCACCGACGAGCGCGCCATCGCCATCAGCGACGGCTGACCTTCCGAGACCGCGGTCTTGCTTGGCTGATCGGCTCAGTAGCGGGGATTGCGGGGACCGAAGAACAGACGGTCGGCGTTGGCGTAGAGGTACTTGTCGAGCACGCCATCTCGCAGGTCGAGGTCCCAGGCCTCGGTGATGCAGCGGCGCATGTCCAGGGCCGGATGATCGGAGGCGAAGATCACCTTGTCTTGGCCCCGCGTATTCATGAAATGGACGAACTCGTCCGGGAGCCGCTTGGGGCTGTACGCCGAGGTCATCAGATGCAGGTTCTTGTACTTGATCATCAGCCGCATGGCCACCCCCCACCACGGATCGGCCCCGTGGGCCATGCACAGCTTCAGATCGGGGAAGCGCAGACAGATCCGGTCGAGCAGCATTGGGTCTTGGCCCTCTCCGGGCATGGGCGGGCCGGGGATGCCGGTGTTGATGGACAGCGGCAGATCCAGCTCAGTGCACTTGGCGTAGAGCGGGTAGTACACCGGGTCGCTGGGCGGCACATCCACCCCGAATGGCACCACACGGGCCAGCGCCACCGGATACTGCTTGACCATGTCCTCCAGCTTCCACAGCACCGGCATCATTCCCCGGGGGTCGAGATGGAGAGCCAGCGCGAACCGCTCGGGGTAGCGCTCCACAAAGTCGAAAGGACGGGGGTTGTCCTCGCCGACCGTTGCCTGGATAATGGCCTTCTCCACCCCCAACTCGTCCATTAGCGGCAGAAGCTCCTCGGGGGTGAAGCTGCGGAAGAAGTCGGCCCCGCCGTGGAGGTAGTCCTCCTTGACTCGGATCAAGTACTCGGGGGGCTCGTAGTCGCCCATGTTCACGTTCACCCAGCAGTCGATGGCTCTCGGCGGCATGGCCCGACGCTATCTCGGCCGGGACGCCCGTCTGGACTCGATGGAACCTCTGATAGGTACCTCGCATCGCCAGGAACCAGAATAAGGACGAGAAAGGAACCCATGAAGATTGATCCCACCCGCAGTTGGGCCGCAGTCGAAGAGCGCCTGGCCGCCACCGACAATCCCCGGCACCGCCAACTCCTTCAGGTGCTGCTGGATCACCTCCAAGCCGAGGCGACTGAGGACTTCGATCGGCTGGTGTCCACTTTGTCGGACGATCCCCAGTACCACTTCTGGATCCCCGACGCCGGTTTCGACGCCGGCCCCAAAGGCTACGAGGCGGTAACCGCCCACTACACCCAGCTCTACGAAGAAGGCCGCAACGTTGTGCAGTACGACATCGAGCGGATCGTGGTGGACGACCACTGCATTGTGACCGAGGGCGTGTTCCACCAGGTGTACCCCGGCCGAGTGCTGGCAGACCGAGGCATGGATGTGGATGATCCCGACGGCCCCTACGCCCTCACAATGCGCCTCGTGTTGTTCTGGCCCTACGACGAAGACGGCAAGCTCACCGGAGAAGACAGCTACTCCAACGGCCTGATGTTCACCCCCGAGCGCATTACCAAACTCTCCGCCGGAGACCTCCCCGCCACCTTTGTCGGCTAGAAGCGCCAACGGCAACAACCAGCGGATTTATCGCTTCCTACAATATTGCATACAAATGTATGATGATGGCATGCCGAAACGGCGGGTCACCATCACCATTGAAATGGACCTTCTTGAAGAAGCCCAGGCAGCAGTCAGCAACGGCCAGTGCCGATCATTGAGCCAATGGATTGAAGGGGCCATTTCCGATCAACTGGACAAGGAGCAGCGACTGGCCTTGCTTGGCGAACTCATCGCCGAATACGAAGCCGAACACGGTGTCATCACCGAGGAAGAGATGGAGGAGCGAATCCGAAGGGACAAGGAGGCTTCGGCGACCTTCCGAGCTTCGGCGCAAGCTCGGATGGCCGCGCTGCAAGCCGAACGACCATGATCCTCGACACGGGCGCTTTCATAGCCCTGGAGAGCAATGACAGACACATGTGGGAGCGGTTGAGTGTTGCATTGCAGTCAAGAAATCCGCCCAAAACTCATGGCGGCGTGATCGCTCAAGTATGGCGGGGCGGTACCGGTCGCCAAGCCCGACTCGCTCGGGCGCTCGCTCTTGTGAAGGTCATTCCCCTCGACGAGGAACTGGGACGCCGTGCTGGAGTCTTGCTCTCCCAATCTGGTCTAACCGACGCCATTGATGCTGCGCTGGCCGCACTGGCCGATCCCGGCGATCAGATCATCACCTCCGACCCCGAAGACCTCGCTCTGCTTGTCGAAGTCGGCAAGCTCCGAGTCGATATCGTCCCAGTCTGACTGGCGCTTCCAGAGATGGCCACCGCCTGGGAAGGATTGAGAGTTCTCGAGTTGGGCTCGGGAGCGGCGGCGGGGATTGCCGGGATGGTCTTGGCCGAGAACGGGGCGGAAGTGTTAAAGATCGAGTCGCCCCAAGGTGACCGCGACCGGGGGCGGCCGGGTTTCGCCGTCTGGCACCGGGGCAAGAAAAGTGCAGTCCTCGATTTGGCCGACACCGACGACCGGAGCCGATTCCTCGATCTGGCCCGGGTAGCCGACGGGGTGATCGAGGCACTCCGCCCGGCCACAGCTGAGAAGTTGGGCGTGGAATACGAGACCTTGAAGGGTTTGAACGATCAACTGGTGTACGCCGCCATCACCGGCTTCGGCGAAACCGGGCCATGGCGGGACTTGCCGGGTTACGAGCAGATCGTGGCGGCCAAGAGCGGACGCATGACCACCTACGACGGTGTGCGCCCCGGCCCGGTGTTCACCCCGGTGCCCATCGCCTCCTACGGAGCGGGGATGCTGGCCGCGGTCGGGCTCTTGGCCGGGATATGGGCCCGCCACCGCTTGGGTCGAGGCCAGCGGATCCATACCAGCCTGCTGCATGCTCTGAGCGTGTACGACATGACCAGCGGACACGGGAACCGCACCAACATCCCCCCGGAGCCGGGCAAGGTCTACGGCATCATGCGGGTGCCGTTCATGACCGCGCCCACCAAGGACGGCCGTTTCATCCAGATGTGCAGCCGCCAAGCTCACCACTACCGCCGGTGGCTGGCCGAGCTAGGGCTTGAGGCATTGGTGGATGATCCCGAGTTGGCCAATGCCCCCGACCTCTGGCCCAGCGAGGAGAGATTGGCCGCGACTATCGAGGCCATCAGAAATGGCATGGAGCAGCGGACTGCCGAGGAGTGGATGGATGTGTTCTCGGCCAAAGACATCGGGGGCGATCCGTTCCTGGCCCCGCAGGAATTCCTCGACCATCCCCAATGCACTGAGAACGAACGCCGACAAGAGGTGCTCGACCCCGAACTAGGACCGACGGTGCAGATCGGCCCCCTCGGGCTGTACTCCGACACGCCGTCGGTGGTCGGCCCGCCCGCCCCCCGCCTCGGCGAGCACACCGACAAGGTGCTGAGCAGCTGGACGTCGACGCCGCTTCGCACCCCCACCGCCGACCGGGCCGATCGCACTGGTGAGCTGCCACTGGCCGATGTGACCATTCTGGACGTCGGCTACTTCTACGCCTGCCCGTTTGCCGCCACGCTGCTGGCCGAGGCCGGAGCTCGGATCATCAAAGTGGAGCCCCCTGCGGGCGATCCCGGACGGCGCAACTGGACCACCGACTATGTGAAATCCCATGTGGGCAAGGAGTCCATCGTGTTGGACCTCAAGACTCTCGAAGGCCTCGACATCTTGTACCGACTGGTCGAAGAGGCCGACGTGTTCCTGCACAACTTCCGGCCGGGGACACCCGAGCGGCTGGGAATCGACGCCGATTCCGTGATGGCCCGCAACCACCGCCTGCTCTATGTGTATGCCTCGTGTTTCGGCAGCCTGGGACCGTGGGCCCACAAGGCCGGCTTCCACTCGTCCCCCAATGCCATTGCCGGCGCTGGAGTGGTGGAGTCGGGCGACCAGAACCCGCCCCGCAACCGCACTTATGGCGATCCCACCGCTGCCCTGGCCACCGCCGCCGCCATCATGGCGGGGGTATTGGCTTGCCGCCGCACCGGGCGAGGCCAGAAGTTGGAGACCACCATGCTCACCGCCACTGCCTATGCCGTAGCCGAGTGGGGGATCCAACACTCTGGTCCCGAGGCGCCAGTGGTGGATTCAGGGCAATTCGGCTTCCACGCCTACCAGCGGCTGTACGAGACCAGCGACGGGTGGCTGGTGCTGGATGTGCATCGAGGCCGCGAGCGCCAGGCCCTGGGCAGGGTGCTCGGCGTCGAGCTTCCCGAATCGCCCTCCCCTGAACTCGCGGCCCAGCTCGCCAAAGTGTTCAGTTCAGACTCGGCAGAGGCATGGGAAAGCCGACTACTGGCCGCCGGGGTACCCGCGGTCCAAGCTGACCGAGGTGACTTCTTGCACAATATGCTGAACGAGAACCATATGCGGACATGCGGCGTGGCCGTCGAAGCCGAACAACACGGTCTGGGCTCGTACTGGAGGGCCGGGCCGACCATGCAATTCTCGTCCGCCTCCACCCCTCTGGCCCCTGCACTGCCCCTCGGTTGGGCCACGACGAGAATTTTGGGTGAACTTGGTTTCAATGATGAGGACATCATCCGATTGCACGATGCTGGGGTGACCAAGCCCATCGGGCATGGTCTTCCCAGCTAAAGGACCCATGAGCGAACCTTCTGAACTTCAGACATCGGTGTTGAGCTGCATGGACCACCGCTTGGACCCACTTGCCATCCTGGGGATCAATCCCCACGAGGCCCACGTGGTGCGCAACGCCGGAGGCTATGTCACCGACGATGTCATCCGGTCCATTTGCCTGTCGCAGCAGCTTGTCAGCACCAGTCGGATAGTGGTGCTGCACCACACCGACTGCGCGGCGTCGGCCCATTCTGCCGAGGGCTACCGGGCACTGGTGGAAGCCGGTACAGGCGTGTCACCAACCTGGGATGTGGAACCGGTCGGCGACCCCCGCGAGCGGGTCCTGGCCGCGATGGCACAGCTTCGGGCATCGCCTCTGTTGGACACTGCCAACTTGGAAGGCTACGTCTACCACGTGGAAGACGGCAGCTTGACCACAGTCGGGTAGCCGTCTATCTCGACGACATTGGGAGCATTTCGTCACCGGCGATGCCCGCCGACGACTCGCTCATCAACGACACGATGGCCCCTCGATTGTGGGGAGTGAGAATAAACTCGCTGGCGGCCCGGTTGTGCTCGCCTACCACATATGTCGGCCCGTTGTGGAGGTTCGCTAGGGCTTCATCGGCGACATCTGCGGCCTCCATCGGGCTGTGTGCGCTCAAGTCGGCTCCCATCCGGCGGTGGGAAGGGGTATCGGTGGCCCCGATGACCATGGCAATGGCGTCCACTCCGTAGATCCCGAGCTCTCTCCACAGCCCTTCGGCAAATACCCAGTCATACGCCTTCGAGGCGTTGTACACCGACTGGTGGGTTGAGCCGGCAAACCCGGCCACCGAGCCGACCAAAACAAAACCGCCTCGTCCTCGCTGGATCAGCCGAGGGGCAAAGCGATGGGCGAACAGCGTCGTGGTGCGACAGTTCATGTTCACCAGGGCGAGAAGGTCTTCCTCGGGCCATTCGGGGAAGTAGTTGAACCGGATGGTGGCCCCGGCGTTGAAGATCACCAGTCCGACGTCGAGGTCTTCGGTCAACTCGGCTGCCATGGCCGCCGCATCGGCGTCTCCCAGGTCTACCGAGGCGGTTCGAACCTCGACGCTGTGCTCGGCTCGGATATCGTCGGCCACTGCATCGAGCGGGCCTTGGCGACGAGCGAGCAGCGCCAAGTTGATCCCTTCGCGGGCAAGACGTCGGGCAAAGGCCTCCCCGGTGCCCTCCGACCCTCCTGCAATAAGAGCCCACGGGCCGTAGCGGTCGGAAAAATCAGCCGGGAGTTCCCAATTCATGGCCGCAGACTACTCATTCGGTGATTCCGTCCTGGCAGTCTGAACAGTCACGGCGCATCCATCTCGCCGAGGGGCAACTAACCTCGCCCCGTGGATTTAGGAATCAGCGGACGACGGGCGCTGGTGGCTGCCTCATCAGCCGGACTGGGCCTGGCCACCGCAGTGGCGCTAGCTGAAGAGGGGTGCCGGGTGGTGATGAACGGGCGCGACTCCGATCGCCTCAACGACGCGGCTAGCGGTGTGCCCGACGCCATCCCCATCGTGGGCGACGTGTCCGAGGCGGCTGGCGCAACTGCCCTGGTAGACGCGGCCACCGAGGCCTTGGGCGGCATAGACATCCTGGTCACCAATGCCGGCGGGCCGCCCGGGGGCAACTGGGCCGACACCGACACCAGCCTCTACGCGGCGGCACTCGAGTTGAACCTCATTTCGGTGGTGGCCATGACCAAGGCGGCGGTGCCCGCCATGCAGGCCCAGGGCTGGGGTCGGGTGCTAGCCATCACCTCAGTGTCGGTACGCCAGCCGCTGAACATGCTCATCTTGTCCAACACGGCTCGGGCCGGAGTCACCGGCTACCTCAAGACCATGGCCAACCAGGTGGCCGCCGACGGTGTGACCGTCAACTCCCTCCAGCCCGGCTACCACACAACCGACCGGCTTCGGCAGCTTTTCGGCGATCGGATGGCCGACCTGGAATCGAGTGCCGCCTCCCATTCGGTAGGCGACCCATCGGACTTTGGCCGGGTCGCCGCCTTCTTGTGCTCTGAGCACGCCAGATTCATTACCGGTGCCGCCCTTCCGGTGGATGGCGGCCTCTACGCAGGCCTGCAATAGGCAAAGGAGAAGACATGATCCGCCACGTTGTGATGTTCAAATTCCGAGAGGACGCCGACGAGGCCCAGCGCCAGGCGGTGCATGACGCCATCGCCACCATGCCCGAGGCCACGGGGGTGACCGAGGCCTACACCATCGGACCGGATCTCGGGTTGGCCGAGGGCAACTTCGACTTCGCCGTCGTCGGGGATTTCGCCGACCAAGAGGCCTACTTGACCTACCGCGACCACCCCGAGCACCAGCGAATCGTCTTCGACATCATCCGCCCAGCCATCACCGACCGGGCCGCCATTCAGTTCGAGATCCCCTAATCACCGCTAGACGGGCATGATCCCTGGAGAGGGGTAACCGGCGGTGAACCCGCCGTCGGACACGAACTCCGACCCGGTGGAATACGAACTCTCGTCGGAGGCCAAGAACAGAGCCAGCCGGGAGATGTCCTCGGGAACTCCGGCCCGGCCCATGGGAGCCATCCGGGCCGAATAGGCCTCAAGGTTTTCGTGTACCTCCTCAGGGGTCCTCTCCTCGGTGGACCCCATGTGGGTGAGGATGAAACCGGGGTGGATGGAGTTCACCCGAATGCCTACTGGGGCCAGCTCCATGGCCGCGGTCTTGGTCATGCCCCGCACCGCCCATTTGCTGGCGATATAGGAGGTGAGATTGTTCATGCCTATCAGCCCGTCGATGGACGAGATGTTGATGATCGACCCGCCGCCCGACTCTGTCATCGGCCGCACCGCAGCCCGCATTCCCAAGAACACGCCGGTCTGGTTCACCTCGGTGACCCGCCGGTAGCTGTCCAGCGTCATCTCGGCCAATGGGGCCACCTCGGCAATCCCGGCGTTGTTCACCAGCACGTCAAGCCGTCCGAAATTACCCATCACCGCATCTATAGCCGCGGCCCAATCTTCTTCGCTGGTGACATCCAGATGCTGGTAGACCGCGTTCGACTCAATGTCAGCGGCCACCGCAGCACCTTCATCGTCGAGGACATCAGCCACCATCACCTTGGCCCCCTCCGCGGCGAACAGCCGGCAGTGGGATTGGCCCATACCCCGAGCCCCACCCGAGACCAGCGCAACCTTGTTGTCCAAGCGTCCCATGTATCTCTCCGTTTTCTAACGACAGCGGCCACGAGGGTAGCGTTTCCTGAGCGATATGACGGCCAATGCGAACAACTCGCTGCTTCCTCCCTTTCCCGAGGGCTGGTACTTCGTCACCAGCCGCCAGTCCCTTGAAAAGGACCAACTCATCAAGAAGACCTGGATGGGCGAGGAAATCGTCGTTTGGAGTGACGGCAACGGAAGCGTCTGCGTCGCTGGGGCCTATTGTCCGCATCTGGGCGCCGACCTGGGGCCCGAGGTAGGAGGGTGTGTCCGCGACGGCCAGCTCGTCTGTCCATTCCACGGATTCGAATACGACGCCAGCGGCCAGTGCGTGGCCACTCCCTTCGGTCCCCCGCCCAAGGCAGCACGGTTGCAAACATTTGAGGCCCGGGAAATTGCCGGTCTGATCTTCGCCTGGTGGGGTGTCAATGGACGACCGCCGCAGTGGTGCCTGCCCGCCGAAGAGCCAGACCAAGCCGGCTGGACCAGCCTGCACATATGGACTTCGCGCTTTCCCGGCCATCCCCAGGAAACAACGGAGAATTCAGTAGACCTGACCCACCTTCAGCACGTCCACGGCTACGACAGCGTGAGCCGCGTCGAGCCGGTTACGGTGGACGGGGCCCACTTCAGGAGCCGCTTCGACTTTGGCAGGACCCGGAAGATCGGCAAATTCGCCAAACTGAAGCTCGACGTTGCCGCCAACACCCTCATATACGGGCTGGGCTACTCCTTTGTGGAAGTGCACGAGCGCACGATCGGCCTAGACATGCGGCTCTGGATTCTGGCGACGCCGGTCGATGGCGAGCTGATCGAGCTGTCGGTGGTGTCGCAGACGGGAGAAATTCGCAACCCCAACCGCAAGGTTGCCGGGCTGGGATTCCTTCCTGTGAGGCTGCGGGCCCCCATAATCAACAAGTTCATGGCCGCTTTCGAAAAACAAGACGTTCTCCAGGACATTCCGATCTGGAGCACCAAGCAGTACCGTTCTCGCCCGCGCCTCTCGCGTGCCGACGGTGAGATCATGCAATTCCGCTCCTATTGCGCTCAGTTCTATCCCGACCCTTCCGGTGAGGCAGCTGACGGACCAAGAGCCGCAGACCATCCAGTGGTCAACGACGGATAGCGGAACGACGGAAAGCGGATAGAAGACAGTGGCAAAGGGCAAAGCACAGAAAGCGCCGCGCAAAATTGCCATCGTCGGCGGCGGCGTCTCGGGGCTGGGTGCCGCATGGGCCCTGCACCATCAGCCGGACCTATTTGATTTCCGGCTATTCGAGGCGCAGGAACAACTTGGGGGCAACGCGATCACCGTCGACATGCCCCAAGACGACGGCGGGTCGATTCCTTTCGATATCTCGGTCACCGCCTGCATCCCATCGGTGTACGACCACTTTCTGCTGCTTATGGAGCAGTTCGGCATTGAGCTGCTCGACACGAAGTTCAGCTACAGCGTGAAGTACGGCGGGCAGACCTATGCCCACGACTTCGATTCCGAGATCAGAGAGCAGTTGAAATCTGAGATCGCCAAATTCCAGCGCCTCCTGCGACGCCTGCATCGCTTCGGATGGCTGACCCGCTCCCAGTCGAAGGCCCTGAGCTCTCTGAACCCGTACAACTACATCAGTATGGGCACGCTTTTGAATCTGGGCGGGTTCTCCGGCGAATTCCGGTACAAGGTTCTCAAGCCCATGTTCGTCAACTTCCTCATGGCGACGAACGTGTTCGACATGCCGGCATCCCTGTTTGCCAGGTATCTGGAGTTCTTCGACATCGAGTCGGCCACGCCCATGCAGACGTGGGACCAGGGAACGCAGCGCATCTACCAACACTTGTCGGCCGACTTTCAAGACAGGATCTATCTGAACCGGCCGGTCCAAAAGGTGTACCGGTCGAAGTCCGGCGTCGAGGTCGAAGACGCCGACGGTGTGCGGGAGACATTTGATGCCGTTGTCTTCGCGTGCAACGCCAACCAAACCCTGATGATGATCGACAAGCCCACCGCCCTTGAGCGCTATCTGCTCTCGTCGATTCGCTATGAGAGCGAACTCCACAATCACACCGTCGTCCACTCCGACTCCTCGGTGCTTCCCGACAACGAGGTGAAGCCCTTGACGACTCGCAGCAACCACATCGAGCAGTACGGCGCCAGACCGGACAACTATGAGATCACCTACATCATGCACAACCAGCAGCCGTGGGTGAACCGGTCGGACAAGCCCTGCCTAGTGACCTATAACGCGATCAGCCCGATCGACGAGCAGAAGATCATCAAGAAGTGGTGGTTCCAGCACATCGTCCACGACGTGCGCCATGTTGCTGTGCTCGTCAACTTGTTC